>DASQVJ010000526.1:0-10512 GCA_035640835.1 Bryobacteraceae bacterium | reverse complement strand
ACCGGACCATTCGGGTGCTTTACCGTGGGCGGAAACGCTATCGGAACGAATCCTTACTTCCAGCCGCGCGTCGGATTCGCTTGGAACCCAGGCGGCGGCAAGACGGTGATCCGTGCAGGCTATGGCCTTGTCGCCGACTTCAATTTCCTCAATGCCATCACCAACCAGCGCTCGCTTCCTCCGCTGATCGCGAATCCGACAATCGACTCGGCCGCGCTGTTCACTGGGCCCAACTCCTTTGCAAATCTGATCGCAGGTAGCGCGCTGATTCAGGCACAGGCCTTGCAGCAGATTGGCCAGTTCCCGAGTTTCGTGAACTACGGTGACGTGAACCCGGTGATCGATCCCAGCCTCAAGAACCCCCAGGTGCATAGCTGGAGTCTCGGCGTGGAACACGAGCTGCCCGGGGCCGTTGTGCTCAAGGTCTCCTACATCGGCACTAAATCCAACTTCCTCCAGAGGGCACGTCAGATCAACCTGTCGACAAACCGGCCGCGCCCGGCTTCGAGCCCCGCGGACGAGGCAGCTCGACAAACTGAGTTCGTGCGGTACTTCCAGACACTGACCGGCAATGCCACAACGCCCGCCATCAACCGTATCGATCCGCGCTTCAACATCATCAACTACCTTGACAACTCAGCCAACTCGAACTATCACAGCTTGCAGATCTTCGGAACGCGAGCGTTCAGGAACGGCTATTCGTTCAACGCTTCGTACACCTATTCCAAGTCGATTGATGATGTGTCCGACCAGCTAACGGCTCTTCCCGGCGATAGCACAATCATCCAGAATCCGGAGAACACTCGCGAGAATCGTGCTGTTTCGATCTTCGATTTAAAGCACCGGGTGACGGTCACACATGTCTATGAGCTTCCCTTTGGGCGCAATCTGCCAAACGGGTTCCTGCGCCGCCTGGTACACGGCTACGGCTTCAGCGGCATCTCCACTTGGCGCTCGGGGTTCCCGGTGTCATTCATCGCGGGCGGACGAGGCACAGGTGCCAACGCCATCAACAATATCTCGCTCGTGACCACGGCCGGCCTGATCCGTCCGAATGCCTCCGGTCCTTTCGACTTCAATCCGAGACCTGCGGGGTCGCAGGGGTCTCCGTCGGGCGTGGTAAACCAGGGTCTCAGCAACATCTCTGCCTATGCGGCACAGTTGGGGCTTAGCCAGCCTCTGCTCGGAAATTTTGGCAACGTCGGCCGAAACACCCATCGATTGAACGACCAGGTGAACTTCGATTGGAACATCTAC
This sequence comes from Bryobacteraceae bacterium, assembly GCA_035640835.1. Classification (GTDB taxonomy): domain Bacteria; phylum Acidobacteriota; class Terriglobia; order Bryobacterales; family Bryobacteraceae; genus DASQVJ01. Next base: position 9,255 of record DASQVJ010000526.1, on the reverse strand, counting down.
AAAAACACAGTCATCACCGAGCGTGTTCGCCTTCAGCTGCGCTGTGAGATGTACAACGTGTTCAACAACGTCTCGTTCGAGGGCGTGGTGAACAACATCTCGAGCCCGCAGTTCGGTCAATACAACACGACGGCTCAGGGCGCTCGAGTCCTGCAACTCGGTGCGTCTCTGACCTTCTAGAAGCGCTTATCCAATAGCAGCACTTACCTTCGGGGCCACTTCAAGTGGCCCTTCTTTTCGTTGGTTCATCAACACCTTATAGACTGAAAGTTCAACCCATGCTGTCAATCGTAATTCCGATTCATAACGAGGAGCCTGCGCTTCTTCCCCTGTATGACAGGCTGACGAGTGTACTCGATGAGGTTGGCAAGCCTTACGAGATGATCTTCGTCGACGACGCCTCCACTGATCGGAGTTTCGATCTGCTGGCGAATCTGGTGGAGACTGACTATCGGCTAAAGGTGATCCGCCTGAGACGCAACTTCGGCCAGACGGCTGCCCTTGCCGCCGGGTTCGACGAGGCACAGGGCGAGGTGATCATCTCCATGGACGGTGATCTCCAGCACGACCCCGCCGATATCCCCGCTTTGCTCGCCAAGATCGACGAAGGGTTTGACATCGCGAGTGGTTGGCGAAAGAACCGCCTCGACAATGCAGTCACCCGGAAGATTCCATCGCGCGTCGCAAACTGGTTAATGCGCGAGGTGTCCGGCGTCGATCTGCAAGACTTCGGCACCACCTTCAAGGCTTACCGGAGCGAGATCCTCAAGGACGTGAATCTCTATGGGGACCTCCATCGCTTCATACCGGCGCTCGCCAGCTTTTACGGGGCGAGGGTTGCCGAGGTGCCGATCAAGAACATTCCCCGATCGGCCGGTGCGTCGCACTATGGTCTGGGCCGCGTCTACCGCGTGCTGTTCGACATCCTCACCATTCAGTTCCTGCTCAAGTACATGACGAGGCCGATGCACTTCTTCGGTGGACTCGGGCTGCTGGGTACGGGTATCGGGTCGCTCGTGCTCGTATACCTGGTGATGTTTAAGCTGTTGGGCAACCACATCATGGCGCAGCATGGTCCGCTGCTGGTCGCTGGTGTCCTGTGCTTCCTGACGGGTCTGGTGATGTTCTGCACCGGTCTGTTAGGTGAGGTGCTGATGCGGACGTACTTCGAGAGCCAGGGCCGTCGTATCTACGCGGTCCGAGAGGTCCGTTCGAGGCACACACAGGTGTCGAGGGAACGGACCTAGGCTGCGCTAGACCGCGTGTGTGGCCTCGATCCGCTCGGGCTCCACAACGTGAGCGCGCCGCCAGTACTCCTCAAACAGGCCCTTCATCGCTTCGGCGAACCCTTCGTGGTCGAAGATGATCGACGTCCATGATGGCTTGGTGATGACGGGGTCGAGCAGTGCGATCATGCCCTGCCTTCCGTCAAACAACGCGAGCTTCATGGGCAGCGATTGGGCAAACGCCACCTGCACGCCCACGGCGCGATACTCATCGAGGCGCAAGCGATGCATCTCATCGAGCGAATTCTCGCCCTCGAATAAGAGGCGGCAGGAAACTCCACGAAGCCGAGCTTGTTTTACAAGCTGTTCGTCGAGGGGGTCAACGGCGTAGGGCGGCCGCGAGAACTCAAGGTACTCGCGTTGCACTTCACCGAGCATTCGCCGATACTGCGCACCAGTCTGCGCGGGCTCGCCCATAATGCGGAGATAGTCGAGGGTTCCACGACCTCCCTGCCCTTCCGAGTAAGCGAGGTTGAGGTCCTCGATTAGCCCGTTTGCGTAGCGCGACTGTTCACTGATTTCCTGCTGCATGAGCTCGCTGCGGCGAGCAAGGTAGGCGGGAATCGCAAGGCTTGGCTCCACGGCGGAGAAGAGCTTGGTCTTCTCTTGGATCACCTGGGCAAAGCCCTTCTCAATCAGACTATCCAAAACCTCATAGATCTTCTGACGAGGTACGTGCGACCGTGCGGCGAGCTCGAGGGCCTTGAAGCGCGGATGTCCTACGAGGACCAGGTATGAACGCGCTTCATAGGCGTTCAACCCGATCTGCTGCAGTCTGCGCCAGAGGCGCTGGAAATCCATCTCAGGTAGTTCTCGGCTCATCTCAATCTTCGAGATAACCTATCACACCCCCGCGACGTCCACATGTAAGTGTCTAATCAGACCCTTGCCCCGGGGACTGAAGGGCGTAGGGTCGGACTTGAAGACCGTCTGTTACAATCGCGCATAGCGTTGGAGCAAGCATGCTTGGACGTTTTGTCGGTGTAGCTAAAACGTTCGAAGGAGGCTGGCAGGCATGGCAATCGACCTGCAGAAGTTGCCGCAAACTTTGGGCAGCTTACGAGTAAGCGAGTTTCGCGAAGAGCGGATTGCGAAACGAAGCGTCAAGGACGAGCTGCGAGAGAACCTGATCCAGCGCCTCCGATGCAAACAAAATCTCTTTCCCGGTGTGATGGGCTACGAGGACACGGTCGTTCCTCAAGTCGTAAACGCTGTCCTTTCCCGGCATAATTTCATTCTTCTCGGACTTCGCGGCCAAGCGAAGACACGGCTGATCCGGCTGCTGGTCACGCTGCTGGATGAGTACACGCCCTACATCGAAGGTTGCGAGATCCGCGACAATCCGTATGCGCCCATCTGTAAACGTTGCCGTGACCTGGTGGCAGAAATGGGCGAGCAGACTCCGATCGCGTTCTTGCATCGCAACGAGCGGTACGTTGAGAAGCTCGCGACGCCCGACGTCACCATTGCGGACATGATCGGCGACATTGATCCCATCAAGGCAGCACGCCGGGGTCAGAACATCTCGGATGAGCTGACGATCCACTACGGCCTGTTGCCCAGAGCCAATCGGGGCATCTTCGCGGTGAACGAGCTGCCCGATCTCGCCGGAAAGATTCAGGTGGGACTCTTCAACATCATGCAGGAAGGCGACGTTCAGATTAAGGGTTATCCTGTTCGGCTGCCGCTCGATGTCGCGCTTGTCTTCACGGCGAATCCGGAAGACTACACGGCGCGCGGCAAGATTATCACGCCTCTGAAGGACCGCATCGGCAGCGAGATCCGCACACATTATCCGCTCACCGTGGAGCAGGGCGTCGAGATTACCGAGCAGGAAGCGTGGACTTCGCGCGACGGCTTGGAAATCACGGTTCCTCGATACGTCCGCGAGGTGATCGAGCATGTTGCCTTCGTTGCACGTGATGACAAGAAGGTCGACAAGCGGTCGGGCGTGTCACAGCGTCTGCCGATCTCGGTTCTCGAGAACGTGGTGTCGAACGCCGAGCGTCGAGCTCTTCGCGCCGGCGAAAATCTGGTCGTGCCCAGGGCGGTCGACATCTACGCGGCTCTGCCTTCGATTACCGGAAAGATCGAGCTCGAGTATGAAGGCGAGTTGAAGGGCGGCGACAATGTGGCCCGCGAGTTGATTCGCACTGCGGTCGGCAAAGTCTTCAGCAATTATTATGACGGGGTCAACATGAACCAGATCACGCGCTGGTTCGAGATGGGTGGCAGCATTCGACTGCAGGAGACCTTGGACTCCTCCGAGATGGTTCGCGAGCTTTCGCAAATCCAGGGACTGCTGGAGCGAACCGGAAAACTCGGCTTAACCGAGAACGAGCCCGACCCCGTTCGCGCTGCAGCCGCCGAATTTATTCTCGAAGGGCTCTATGCTCATCGCCGTTTGAGCCGGAATGAAGAGCAAGCCTTTGTTGCCGGAGAGCGCGATCGCACAAAGCCAGGCCGCGACAAGGAGCCGGACATCGATGACTTCCGTCGCTCCCCTTCGCGCAAGCAGTACAACTAAGGCGGAGGTGTCCGCGTGAAGTGGATTTCTTACACAAAGTACACAGGTGACGATCTCGGCATTAGCACCGAGGACCTGTTGAAAGCGCTTTCCGAGTTCTTCCTCCAAAGCGGATTCGGCGATCCGTACATGCAGTTCTCCGAGATGAATCAGCAGAGTCTCGAAGATCTCAAGCGAGCGATCGAACAAGCTCTGCGCAACGGCGACCTGTTTGATCCCGAGCAGGCGCAGCAGATGGCGGACAAGCTGCAGCAGATGTCCGACGAACAGTTCCAGCAACTGATGAACCGGCTTGTCCAGAAGCTGATCGACGACGGTTACATCTCGGTGGAGAATCAGACTGGTCCAGGGCAAAACGGTAACGCACAGAACGTCAGGGTCGAGATCACCGATAAATCCATCGATTTTTTCGGCTTCAAGACGCTGAAGGACTTGCTCGCAGGCCTGGGAAAATCGAGCTTTGGCGCGCACGATACGCGCGACATGTCGACTGGTGTGGAGGCAAATGGTGCCTCGAAGCAATACGAATTTGGCGACAGCCTGAATCTCGACATCAGCGAGACGCTCTTCTCCGCCATGAAGCGCGACGGCATCCGTGTGCCGCTAGACCTCGACTACCCCGATCTTCACGTGCATCAGGCCGAATACCAAAGCTCCTGTGCGACGGTGCTGATGCTCGATTGCAGCCATAGCATGATCCTCTATGGAGAGGATCGATTTACGCCTGCCAAGAAGGTCGCGCTCGCCCTTTCACACCTGATTCGAACTCAATATCCCGGCGATAGCCTGCGACTGGTGCTGTTCCATGACGGCGCCGAAGAGTTGCGGCTATCCGAGCTCGCCAGGGCGCAGGTGGGTCCTTACTACACGAACACTCGGGATGGTCTGATTCTGGCCCAACGTCTCCTTGCGATGGAGAAGAAGGATATGAAGCAGATCATCATGATCACAGACGGCAAACCCTCCGCGCTCACTCTCGACGACGGTCGAATCTACAAGAACGCGTTTGGTCTCGATCCGCTCGTGATTAGCCGCACGCTCGAAGAAGTGTCGCGATGCAAGCGGCAAGGCATCCTGATCAACACCTTCATGCTGGCGAGCGACTATGGCCTGGTGCAGTTCGTGCAAAAGGTGACCGAGCTTTGTCGAGGCAAGGCTTACTTTGCTCGTCCACAACAGCTTGGGCACTATTTGTTGATGGACTACATGAATCGCAAGACGCGAACCATCCACTAGCGCGGTAACAATCCCAGGTACGCCGAAAGGGAAGGCACCTTCAGCGCCGTCCACACTACCGGCATCGTGAACAGGCTACTGTCCAAGCGATCGAGCAGGCCGCCGTGTCCCGGCAGCAGCGTGCCGCTGTCCTTCACGCCCGCGCCACGTTTCAACGCTGACTCTGCGAGGTCACCTGCCTGCCCGGCCACATTGGTGATGAACGCGATGCCCATCGTGACCCAAGGTGACGCTCCTATGTAGGTCGCGAATACATATCCGAATGCCAACGCAGCCAAGCTCGAACCAATGGAGCCTTCCCAGCTCTTGCCGGGACTGATCTCCGGTGCGAGCTTCCGTTGACCGAACGCTCGTCCGACATATAGCGCCGCGATGTCGCCGACCCAGTTGATCGCCAGCGCGAAGAAGAACCAGCGGGTGCTGATTGCTTTTATCTCGATACCGCATCGCCATGCGCCGAAGATGTAGAACACGCCTAACAACAGCGCGCCGGCCGCAGGCAGGTATTTCCGCAAATCGTGAAGCATCGCGATACTGAGCGCCACGATGCTTGCCAGCACAAACACCGGCGAGTAGAACAGCAAGCTGACGCCCGCAATCAGTCCCGGTATGCGAACAGACGGCAAATGGTAGGCCCGAACCAGGGAGTCGAACTCGAGAAAGCAGAGGACGGCCACCAGGACCACAGCCGAGATGAAGAAAATGTGTGGCGCGAAAAAGATGGCGTAGACAGCAAAGGGCACGAGCCCCAGCGTCGTCAGGATGCGACTCATCTGCTACGTGGCTGGGACGACTGCGGCGGCAACCAGGTCGGCAGAAACGGAAACGGGGATATCGGTTTTCACTCCACCAAACCGGCGGTCTCTCTGCTGATAGGCGAGCACGGCCCGCAGCAGGTCCGAGCGCTTGAAATCGGGCCAGAGCGTGTCGGTCACGTACAGCTCCGCGTAGGCAATCTGCCACAGAAGGAAGTTGCTGATGCGCATCTCCCCAGACGTCCGGATCAGGAGATCAGGATCGGGCATGGACGCCGTATAGAGCTTTGATCGCAGAGCCTCTTCGGTGAACTCGAGCTGCTCCAGCGTCCCCAGCATCCGCGCTTCTTCGAGCAGAGCATTCGCTGCATCCACCACCTCGGCACGACCGCCGTAGTTGATCGCGAGATTCACCTGCAGACCGGTGTTGCGACGGGTGGCTTCCACAACTTCGGCGAGCTCGGATTGCACCTGTTCGGGCAGTGCGGTGAGTCGGCCGATCGCATGCAAGCGGATATTGTTCGCCATCAGCTCCGGCAATTCGCGCCGAAGATAGAACCGAAGCAGGCGCCATAACGTTTCGATCTCATGGCGCGGACGCTTCCAGTTCTCCACCGAAAATGCGTACAGCGTCAGATATTCCACGCCAAGCTGGGCGCAGGTCTCCACGGTCTTACGGACGGGATCGACACCAGCCTTGTGGCCGGCGATTCGCGGAAGATTGCGCCGGTTCGCCCAACGTCCATTCCCATCCATGATGATGGCGATATGAGCAGGAAGACGGGCTGGATCAAGGGACTTTGCCAGTACCCAATCCGAGTCTTGGGGACTCAGCGCATCAAGCAGTGCCTTCATTCGCAATTTCTAATGATACACCCCTTGTAGAGTACTTTGCGATGTAGATGACGGGTAGGTGTTTTCGGTAGGAGGGAGGCGCACCTGCACCTCCCTTCGCTAAGAATGTGAGTTTAGGAAATGGGGGAGACTTCTTCTGCCTGTAGACCCTTCGGACCCTTCTTCACGAGGAACTCTACTTGGGCACCCTCGTCAAGAGTGCGGTAGCCAGCTGAGTTGATTGCTGAGAAATGCACGAACACGTCTTCTCCGTTCTCGCGCTGGATGAAACCAAAGCCCTTGGCGGCGTTAAACCACTTCACAATACCTTTTTCTTTCATTCGAAACTTCCTTTTAATGCTATCTGACCGGCTAGAGGCAATACTGAACACACAGCGAAGACATGAGGGGTCATCCGAGGCTTCAGAATGTCTTGCAGATTCAAACGCTACTCGACTATAGCATGGGGTTGGGGCCGAATCCAGAGCTTTTTGAACAACTTGAACGGCCTCAGGGGTTTTCCCGAGAGGTCAGCGCAGGTTTTGGAGCTTCCTCAAAGCCGGCTCTATCCGTTGCTTTTTGTTTAACACTCCTGCAAACAGGTCGCCCTTTGCATCGAAACGTTCCCTTACATTGCGTAAATGGAACTGTGAGGGTCTCAACCCTTTCTTTACTTCTCGCCACTCAAGTGGTGTCGCGACAGGCGCTCCCGGGTACGCACGAATCACATACGGCGCTGAGATCGTCTTGCTTTTGGCAATCTGCAGATAGTCGAAGTAGACAGTTCCCTTGCGTCGTTTCGCCACCGATCGTGGCGTAGTGAACAGATCTTTCCGCTTTGCCAGCACCAGGTGAGACAAGATTTCGGCTAACGACCGAACCTGCTCGTACGTATAAATCGGCTCAAGCGGAATATAGATGTGCATGCCGTCGCCACCGGTCGTCTTCGGATAGCCGGTCAGCTCGAGCTTCTCGAGTTCCTCGCGAACCAATTGCGCTGCCTCCACAATCAGGTCGAAACTGCACTCGACGGGATCGAGATCGATCAACGCGAAGTCGGGATTGTCCAGCGAGCCCACCCGGCTCATCCACGGGTTCTGATCGATACAGCCGAGGTTCGTGAGATAGACCAGGGTTTGGGCATCGTTCGCGATCACGTAATTGATCTCGCGCTCTTCTGAAGGAATCGTCTCGGTGGGAATCCAATCGGGAAAGCTCTCCGCAGCATTTTTTTGGAAGAAGTACTCCTCCTGGATCCCGTTCGGATAACGCTTCAACGAAAGCGGCCGGCCTTCAAGGTGCGGAACGATCAGGTCCGCGATGTCGCGATAGTAGTCGAGGACATCGCCCTTCGTGATCTTGTCGGCCGGGAACCAGATCTTGTTGCGATTAGTAAGCGGAAGCTGATCCAGCGGAGGCGGCGAAGGTCGCGCACCCGCGACCTCGCGATGCACTTCCTCAGCGGGCTTGTCGTTTCGCAGTCCGATGAACACAGGAGCCCGCAACTGGCCATCGGGAGTGAACTCGAGGTACTTCACGCTGCACACGAGCTCCGGCTTCAGCCACGTCACCTTTCGCGGCAGCTTCAAACCCTTCGAGAATGGGTTCGTTTTGGTGATGAGCGGCTTCATCCGGTCGTAGAGCATCTTCAGCGTCTTGTCGTTGAAGCCTGTGCCCACCTGGCCCACATGCACCAGGTCGCCGCCCTCATACACGCCGAGCACCAGGGAACTGAACAGCTCACGTTCGCCGTGCGTGAAGCCTGCGATCACGAACTCCTGCTCATTGTTCACCTTCACCTTGAGCCAGTTGGTAGATCGACGGCACTCGTACTTGCTGTCCGCCTTCTTCGCAACCACGCCTTCGAGACCTAGCTGCCGGGCCGCCTCCAGCATCTCTTCGCCGCTCGTTTGGAAGTGGTCGGAGTAGCGGATTCGCTCTGTCGTCTGCAGGATTTTCTGCAGCAACTCCTTGCGCTCGATCAAGGAACAATCCCGCAAATCGTAGCCGTTGTAGTACAGAAGATCGAAGGCGAAGAAGGTGACGGGTGACTTGCGCGCTAAATGGGCGATCGTATTCGGATCCGTGTTGTGCAGCCGTGGTTGGACAAGCGAGAATCGGGCCCGGCCCTTTTCGTCCAGCACCGCGATTTCCGCATCAACAATCGCCGACTCGGCCTGAATGTAGTGGGGCAGAACCAATAGCTCCGGGTATTGTGCATCGCAACGATTCCCGTTGCGCGTGTACATCGTGACCTGCTGATTCTCCAGAAAACAGAGGGCCCGCGCGCCGTCCCACTTGATCTCATACAGCCAGTTCTTCCCTCCAGGCGGACGGTCCACTGAAGTCGCGAGCATCGGTGGAAAGAACGATGGCATTGGAGCTTGCTTGGCGCCCTTCGGAATTTCAATTTTCTGATTCTTGAGATTCTGCCGGCCTGTCGACCCTGTTTTACGCGCCGACTTGGCTGCGGTCTTCTTTCGAGTCGCCGCTTTCTTCGCAACCTTCTCGACGGCAGGCAAGTCTTCGGCGATCTCCTGCTGGGTGCGCCCGGAGACTACGCTGCGTGCATGCTCCTCAACATCCCAACCCTCTTCGGCATACGCGTCGCGCTTCT
>DASQVJ010000525.1:0-3328 GCA_035640835.1 Bryobacteraceae bacterium | reverse complement strand
GGCATGACGTTGGCGGCCCGCCCACCTGACAACGAGCATCCATATGGTCATGGACGGATCGAAATTCTTGCCGGGCTCACCGTCGGTCTGATGCTCGCCGGTGGCGGCGTGGGAATCTGCTTTCGATCACTGCAGAAAATTACGGAGGTTCATCCGCCACCCGAATCATATGCGATCTGGCCATTGATAACCGCGATCGTCGTTCGTGGGGCGATGTCGACGGTGAAGTTCAGGGTTGGCCGGCGGATCGGAAGCAGAGCTCTCATTGCGGACGCATGGAACGATACCGTTGACATCCTCTCCGCGTTGGCCGCGCTCGCCGCTCTCGGCCTGACGCTTCATAACCCGTCCCAGTTCCTCGCTGCCGACCACTATGGAGGCTTTGCTGTGGGCCTGTTCGTCGTGTTTACCGGCCTTCGTGTCCTCCGTGATGCGTCGATGGACCTGATCGATACGATGCCGGGGCCGGATGTGATTGCTAGCATTCGGGATGCCGCACTCGAGGTTCCCGGCGTGCTGGGGGTCGAGAAGTGCTACGCGCGAAAAACAGGTCTTCAGTACCACGTTGAGCTGCACGTGGAGGTCGATCCCATGATGACCGTAGCAGAAGCCCACCGGATCGCATCGAATGTACGCTTTCATATTCGCAACGTGCTTGGGACAGTTGCTGATGTCACCGTCCACATCGAGCCTCACGGCAATTGAGGAACCGAGCTCCTTACGACCTGCTACTTCTGTTCTGCCGGCTGCGAATAGCAACTGGACGCGAACCCGCGCAATACCTCGCTGCTTAAATTCATCTGGCGGGTCGCCGCGCTACGAAATCCCGGCGAGCCGTTTGTATGCGCGAACAGCCGTGTTCTGGAACTCCCATGCATCTTGACCCGAAGGTGGCGTGCCATTCCATTCCAGCTGCCAGGCGAACCCGCGCATCAGCGGCCGAGCGACCACTCGCAATGCGCGACCCGCGAATTCTGGATACTGTCTTTCAGCTTCTTCGAGAGCACGGGCGTTTAGTTCCGGATCGATTTCGAGCGGCTCCATGTTTTGCTTGTAAAACGCCGATGATAGCAAGCTCTCAGTCCCGCGATCGCGTTTGAGCATGGGACACAGAGGACCGCGTGATTCGCTACTCCGTCCGCAACGCGCGCATCGGATCCATGGACGCTGCGCGAGATGCAGGGAGAAGCGCAGCAATCAGTGTGCATGCGGCCAAGGAAGCAATTGCGATGGCCAGCGCAACAGGATCCCATGCCGTGATCCCGTGTAGCTGAGCTCCGATCAACTGGCCCGCTCCGATCGCCAGGGGCAATCCAAGCACCAGGCCGAAAGCGACCAGCCGAAACGCACTTTGGAGCACAAGCCACAACACTCTACGTGCATCGGCGCCCAGGGCCATTCGAATTCCGATCTCTCCCGTGCGCTGCGCCACGCCGTATGCCGTTACGCCGTAGAGTCCGATAGCCGCAAGCAGCAGCGCGACCGCACCGAACAGTGCCGCCAGGCTGGCCACTGCACGCTCTTGGCTGAACACCCTCGAGATCTGCTCGCGCATCGTGCGCACGTTGATCACGGTGATGTTTGGGTCTACCTCGGCGACCAACTTCCGCATTACCGGCTCGAGTTCACCGGGGCTCAGGTGCGAGCGAAGAATCATGGATCCGATAAAGTGCGTGCGCGATTCGAGCTTCCGCAGAAGCTCGTTCTCGTACTTCACCGTTTGAGTCAACGCCACAAAGAACATCGGGCGCACCGGCTGTGAAGGTTGTGTGTACTTTGCATCCCGGACGACGCCAACTACACGATAGGTCCGCGCATTCTCGACAAAGTCGATGCCGAAACGTTTATCCATGGGATCCTGATCCGGGAGGAAGCGCCGCACAAAAGCCTCGTTCACCACGGCCACGTTCTCAGTAGTCGCCGTGTCGGCCGCCGTGATGCCTCGGCCGCGCAACACAGGCTGTCCCACGGTTTCAAAATGGCCAGCACTGACCCGGTTCCACGAAGCACCTCGATTGTCGTTGACTTCAGCCGGGCGTCCATCGACGAAAATAAGTTCACTCCAGTTATCCGTCAGCGGTGCGTAAAGCGCGAGACTGGCTCGCTCGACACCTGGTACATTCCGCAGCCGGCCTTGGAGGGCTCGGTACAGAGCATCCAGCTTCTCCGGCGAATACGACGAGTCCGGCGGATTGATCATGACGCTGACGAGCCCGTCGTTGCGGAACCCGAGGTCCTGGTTCTCGAGGTTGGCGAGGCTCCTGGTCAGCAGCATGGCGCCGGCCACCAAGATTACCGACAACGCGGCTTGCATCACCAGCAGAACCTTCTGGGGCAGGGCAGAATGATCCCGAGTACTTCGACCCGCGCCCTTCAGCGCGTCAACCGGATTCCGCTGCGTGGCGAGCCATGCGGGCGCGAGACCAAAGACAAGACCGGTCAGCAAGGACAACCCGAACGCAAACGCGAGCACGGGGATTGAAGGGCTGGTGCTAAAGGGAAGATAGCTGGCACTCGGAAAAGCGAGGCGCACCAGCAGAATCTCCGCGGCCCAGGCGACCGCGAGGCCAGCCACTCCTCCGGCGGTCGCTAGCACTACACTCTCAACGAGCGATTGAGCGATCAGCCGTTCACGCGATGCGCCGATGGCAATGCGAATGGATGTCTGCGACAGACGGGCCATGCCTCGCGCCAGTAGCAGATTCGCGACATTGGCACAAGCAATCAGCAGCACCATCCCACACACGGCCAAAAGGATCTGGAGGCTGCGCTCATAGCTCGCCCGCATCTCTTCCACACCATTGCCCGCCGAGATCACTTCAATACGTTGCTTTGGAAGAATTCGGCGAATCTCCGTCATAAAGACCGGCGGGTATCCACTCTCGCGCTCCATCCATTGATGAAGCACGCCCGTGAGGCGCGCCGCCATCCCGTCGGTCGTGGCCCCAGGTTTCAGTCGCCCAATCACGCGTAGCCAGGCCGAGACGGACTGCCGCAGAAGGGAGTCTTTGCCGTTCATGAAGACTTCCTGATGCAAGGGCATCCAGAAGTCAGCTGGCTGGCTGCGCAACGTCTCTCCGAAAAAGCCGGGTGGGGCAACCCCAATGACCGTGAACGGCTTGCCCCGGACCACCGCTACAGTACCGATAACCGACGGATTTCCGCCCCACTCTCTTTGCCAGGCTTCATGGCTGAGCACGAGGACGGGTTCCGAGGAGGGTGTGTCGTCCGATGGGGAGAACAGGCGGCCAAGAAAGGGTCGAATACCGAAGACCGAGAAGTAGTTGCCAGACGCGAACTCCCCACGTAGCGGTTTCGCCAACTTCTC
>DASQVJ010000524.1:0-5726 GCA_035640835.1 Bryobacteraceae bacterium | reverse complement strand
ACTGCGTCATCAGCACAAGATTGCGAATGCCACGAATCGCTTCGGGGGTGTCGATCGCTTTCGTGGCGATGCCGATGACATCGTCACCAGCGTCCACCAGTCCCCGCAACAGGCTCAGCACGCCCCGATCATGCAGCGCCTGTAGCAGCTGCATTGCGGACAAGAGCGCTTCGGCGTGCTCTAGAGGAGCCTCTTGAAGCTTCTTCTCCGAATTCGATGGTGAGTGCCTCGCCGAAAATTCAAACGCGATTGGTTCTGCCATTCCGGCCCTCCAGATTCGTCCCCTTGATGTGCACCAGTTCATTGACTGGCAGCCGGTAATCCGGACGCTGCCACTTTCGCTCCACCTCGACTCCTCGCTGCGGCGTTGGGTGTCCGAAGCGGTGATTGGTTCGCGGCAGAGGACTGACGCCCTCGGGTTCCAATACGTGCAAGCTGACGGCCGTTTCCTTGTAGGCCGGCGTATGCGTGGCCGGATCCGTGTGACTTCCCGTCAGCACATTAACCGGATTCTGCGCCGAGTTCATCGGCATGTATAACTCCCCTTCCTTCACGCGGTCGGTCACCAGCGCTCGTACCCGCAACCGTCCATGGCGGGACGTCAACTGCACCAGACTTCCGGAACGAATGCCGCGCGCAGCGGCCAACTCCGGGGAGACCTCGACGAAGGTATCCGGTGTATGCTCCGTGATGCCTGGAACGCGATAGGTCAGATTGCCTTCGTGAAAATGCTCCAGCAGCCTGCCGTTATTCAGATGCAGGTCGAAGGTTTCATCAGGCTGCTCCAGCGGCTCACTCCAGGAAAGCGGGTACAATCGCGCTTTACCGTCCGGAAAGGCAAACTGCTTCGTATACAAAAGGGGCTCGTCCGTCCCATCCGGCGCGACGGGCCATAGCAGGCTCTTATAGCCTTCCAAGCGCGCATAGCTTACGCCGGCAAACAGCGGCGTCACCGCAGCAACTTCATCCATCACTTCCGAAGGATGACTATATTTCCAGCCTGCCCCCATGCGGTTCGCGATGTCCTGAATAATCATCCAGTCGGGCCGGGATCCTTCAAGAGGCTCGAAGACACGATGAAAGCGCTGGATCCGCCGCTCGGTGTTTGTAAATGTGCCGTCCTTTTCGAGGCTCGGGCAAGCGGGAAGCACAACATCGGCGAAACGGCACGTCTCGCTGAAGAAGATGTCCTGAACGACAAAGAATGACAGTTTGCTGAAGCAAGCGTCAACATAGTTTGCGTTCGAATCGACGATGCCCATCTCTTCGCCGAACAAGTAGAGGCCTTTGAGTTTGCCCTCGTGAATCGCGTCCACCATTTGATGGTTGTCGAGGCCTCCGGTGGTCGGAAGCGTCGTCTTCCAGGCACTCTCGAACCGCCGCCGGACCTCTGGGTCAAGCACCGACTGGTACCCGGGAAGGACGGAAGGCATAGAGCCGAAATCGCTCGCCCCTTGAACATTGTTGTGTCCGCGCAGAGGATAGGCGCCGGTGCCCGGACGCATGTAGTTGCCGCTCACCAACATCAGATTCGACATGGCCGTCGAGGTGTCCGATCCATTCGTGTGCTGAGTCACCCCCATCGCCCAAAGAATACAGACCCGCTCCGATTCAGCGATCATATGGGCCACCTGAATGATCCGCTCGGCAGGAATGCCGGAGGTTCGTTCAGCGAACTCGAGTGTGAACGGCTCGAGACTGGCACGATACTCTTCGAGCCCATTCACCCACTGAGTGAGAAAGCTCTGCGCGGCCATGTTGTTGTCCAACAGATACCGGCTGACCGCGGACAGCCATACCAGGTCCGTGCCGGGACGAGGACTGAGGTGAATATCCGCTCGCCGGGCCATCTCATGCTTGCGGAGGTCTGAGACGATCAGTTTCTGTCCACGCAACTTGTGCGACCGCTTTACGCGGGTGGCGAGCACCGGATGGCTCTCCGCAGTGTTGCTACCTACGATAATCACGAGGTCCGCTTGCTCGATATCGGAAATCGTGCCCGAATCGCCGCCATGCCCGACTGTGCGGAACAGACCAGTGGTCGCCGGAGCCTGGCAATAGCGCGAGCAGTTGTCCACGTTGTTCGTCCCCGCCACTGCTCGGGCAAGCTTCTGCATCAAGTAGCTCTCTTCGTTCGAACACTTGGACGACGCGATGAAGCCCAGGGCGTCGGGTCCGTCCGAAGCTTTAATCTCGCTCAGACGCCACGCAACGAGATCCAGAGCCTCATCCCAGCTTGCCTCACGAAACCGTTCGCCATCTCGAATGAGTGGCGTCGTGAGCCGATCCTTGCTATTTACGAAATCCCACGCAAACTTGCCTTTGACACAAGTGGAAACGCCATTCGCTGGGCCGTGTTCGGGCTCAATCTTCAGGATCTGCCGGTCCTTGGTCCAGACATCGAAGCTGCAGCCGACGCCACAGTAGGTGCACACCGTCTTGGTTCGGCGGATCCGGCGTTCGCGCATGAGAGCTTCAGCGTCCGAGACGCTAAAGATCGTTCCATAGCCGATTTCGCTCTCCATGCCCTTCACGACATTGATCATGCGGTCGAGGCTCTCCTGCCCTAATCCGGTGAGGAAACCCGCCTGGTGCAGCATGGACTTTTCCATGAGCGCGTTGCAGGGGCAGACCGTCACGCAATGGCCGCAGGAGACACAGCTTGACTCGCCAATCAGCGCCCCACCGTCCCACAGCACACGCGGATTCTCGTCCTCCCATCGGATCGACAAGGTCTCATTCACTTGCAGGTTCTGGCATGCTTCCACGCACCGCCCGCAGAGTATGCACTGGTCTGGGTCGTAGCGATAGAAAGGATGGCTGTCGTCAATTGGATAAGGCTTTTGCTGGAATGGCCGGGTCTGCTTCTCGACGTTTAGCATCCTGGTCGTGTTGTGAACAACGCAGTTGCCGTTGTTGTTATCGCAGACCGTACAGTACAGCAGGTGGTTGGCAAGAATGCGGTCAATTGCTTCGTGCTGGGCCGCCACAGCGTCCCCAGTCGCTGTCGATACCTTCATTTCCCCACGCACCCGCGTCTCGCAGGCCCGGACCACCTCACCATTCACGTCGACCATGCATGTGTCGCACGTTCGAATCGGACCCAGCTGCGGGTGATAACAGATATGCGGGATCTCTGTCCCCTGCCGTAACAGTACGTCGATCAGCAGTTCATTGGTCCTGCCCTCGACAGGAGAGCCGTTAATCTCAATGATCATCTTTGTGTCATCCTTCCTTGCGAGCCGACGGGAATACCTTTCGGAAATCCGGGGTGCTTACTCGGGTGTTGCACGCCACCCGATGAAGAAGGCTAAAGCAGGCAGCGTGGTGCGGTTTTCTAATTGACTGCGGTTCTTCTCAAAGACCGTTGAGCCAGGATTCGAGCGGCCAAAGTCGTCATCTGATCGAGCGTGCTGAGGTCCAGATCGAGCAAACCCGCGCTGAAATCACGAGGCATCGCCAACAGCAGACGCAGTACAAAAGCCTGGCGCAGCCTTAGGGGGAGTTGCACCAGGTCCTGGAGTTCATCGGGCAGAACCGGCAGACCATCGCCGATGAATCCGTGCTTCTGCTCTGAAGGCGTGATTTTGATGGAGGCTACGACGGTCATGCGTAGGAGCTCTTCACTCCTATCCATCCATTCGATGGCTTGCATGACCGCTTCCTCTGCCAATGACGCACTGGCGGTGAGCAGCATCGCAACCAGGGAGGCTGTCGAAATCTCGACTTCGTCTGCCCTTTCTATGACCATTGGCAACTCGGTGGACCACGGCGGGTCGGATGCATGGACGTTCAGCTTCGACATGCCATAAACCCGGCAATTGTCGTTCCACAAGATTCGCTGGCCCTCAAGCAGCCGAGTGCCCCGGAAGTTGATTCCATTGGAGAAAACCTGAATAGCAGGTTGACGGAATTAGTGACATAGTGACGCAATTCGCGGCACTGTATGAGGTAGCTCACTGTGCGTGAGGCCTCACGCTGCTTCCCGGCCAAGACGATCCTCAATGTCTTTCATGTCACTGGAGCTTAGTTCGAGGACGCCCGCGCCGATAATGTCCTCTACTTGGCGGGTGCTGCGAACGCCGACGATCGCACCCGTGACGGCAGGGTTTCTCAACGTCCACGCAACTGCTACTTCGCCCGGATTTGCGAAGTGGCGGCGCCCGATGGAGCGCAGTGTGTCAACCAGCTTCAGATTTCGGGAGAGTCGTGGCTCCTGAAAGTTGGGGTCGCGTCTTCGCCAGTCATCCTCCGGCATCGTCGCGATCCGCTCGCGTGTCATGGCACCACTCAGCAGGCCCGAGCCCATCGGGGAATATACGATCGCGCCAATACCCTGAGCGAGCGTATACGGAAATATCGCATACTCCGCGTCAGTGGCGACCAGTGAATATTGCGGCTGAACCGAGGCAATGGGAGCGACGCTTTGGGCGCGCTGCAGTTGCTGCACATTGAAATTCGACACGCCGACATGGCGTATTTTCCCTTGCTCTTTGAGTTTCGCCATCGCACCCATTGCTTCTTCAACAGATCCGGGTGCCGCAGATTCTGGAGCACCTTTCCAGGCCGGCCACTGAATCTGGTAGAGGTCGATCACATCGATTCCCAGCCGCCGGAGGCTCGCCTCGCACTCGCGCTGAATGGAAGCGGCCTGCAGGTTGTGCGATATCGTTCCGGATTCGTCCCAGACCAAGCTGCACTTTGTGAAAACATACGGACGACTGCGCAGCCCACGAATCGCCCGGCCCACTACGGTTTCCGAGTGTCCGAGCCCGTATACCGCGGCCGTATCGATCCAGTTGATGCCGAGATTCAGGGCGGCGTGGATCGCGGTAATGGACTCCTTGTCATCCTGCGGGCCCCACGCGAGTTCCCAATTTCCGCCGCCGATCGCCCATGCTCCGAGTCCGACTCGGGTGATCTTCAAATCGCTCTGTCCGAGCTGTCGTGACTTCATGATTCTCTTTTCGTCAGCAATTGAGTTTGGTGGACAAACTGCACGGTCGTGCGCTCACCCGGAGCAGAAAGGCAGTCTGGCGGCAATGTGCCGTATGTAACCCTACTCACCGTTCGGGGTGCACCTGGAGTGCCAAGGCGCGGTGGGTGACCTTGGATTGCACTAACGACTCAAACACCACGCTTGAAGGGTGAGTTGACAGCGACTATTACCGGAGTTCGCATCAACTGCCCGATTGTTCGGCAACTGCGCGTGCACGGTGTCGCTTTTCACGTCAGCTATGTAGACGGATGTGTCGGCGCGAGCTCACGAGGAGCCCGCACCGCCCTCGATCACGCAACTTCGAGGGGCTCTCGCCGTGCGGCTAACGCCGGCGCTCGCGCTGATCCTGACTGAAAAGCCGGAATAGAGTGCGCGGCTGGCTGAAATCATCGTTGCCTTCGCGGTGATCGTAACGCGCCGCATCACCCGAGATGCGCAGCGGCGGCTCGGCTACCGTCGGATCCTCAACCGGGCCGTTGAAGCTGTTCGGCTCGTAGTCGGGCGTCAGGATTGCCCGTAAGGTCATCGCGCCGTCTTTGTGGTCATGGTGCACCGGACACCGCGGAGCGTTTACCGGCAGCACCCGTCCGACGCGTTGAGTGTGAGTCCGGCACTCACCGTCTCTGTATCCTAGGTAGGAGCAGCCAATGCCGCGCGGCAAATCCACGACGGACCACAGCTTCCGCCGCTACACCCGGCGCACTCGACCGAGCTCCGAGCGCGAGGA
>DASQVJ010000523.1:0-2181 GCA_035640835.1 Bryobacteraceae bacterium | reverse complement strand
ACGTTTCGCAAGCATTACCCTGATTCGAAGGAGCTCATCATCGCGTTCTCAGTGCCGAAGGGCGGGAGTCCGGAACTTGCTCGTGACGAAGTGATTGACATTATGCGCCGCGTTCGTAAGGTTCGCCATAACGCCGACAATGATTTTGAGCTCACGTCGCCGGACTTTTTAAGCTCGCTTTGGAATCAACTGACAGGCGCGCTGGTGCTGCTCACCGGAATCATCAGCTCAGTAGGCTTGCTCGTTGGGGGCATCGGTGTAATGAACATCATGCTCATTTCCGTCACTGAGCGAACCGCGGAGATCGGAGTGCGCAAGGCGATCGGTGCGCGCAAGTCGGACATCCGCGTCCAGTTCCTGATGGAGGCCTGCATCCTGACGTCTATCGGCGGTCTCATCGGCATTCTGATAGGCGCTGTGCTGGCGTTTACAGTGCGTGCTCTGTTGCCGTCAGTGCCGGCGTACGTGTCCCCTCTCTGGGTCTTGCTCGGCGTATCGATATCGGTCGCTGTTGGAGTCTTCTTCGGTTACTACCCCGCAAATCGTGCCGCGAATCTGGACCCGATCGTCTGCCTGCGGTACGAATAGAACGTGACCCGAAAACGAATTGAGTGGAAGCTAAAAGACCGCAGCCTTGTGCTGGGCGAGCGCACTCTGATTGTTGGTGTTCTCAACGTGGCTCCGGATGCGACGTCCGATGGCGGGCGATACCAGGAGCCCGACGTCGCGTATTCGCGAGCTCTCGAGATCGAAGACATGGGCGCTGACATTCTGGCAGTCGCCGCGGAGTCGATGAGAGCCGGTTCCGCTCGTGTTTCGGAAGGTGAAGAAATACGCGGACTCATCCCGGTGATGAAAAAGCTCGAGGGGAAGTTGCGGATTCCTGTTTGCGTAAGCACCTACAAGGCGGCGGTAGCGGATCGCTCGCTCGAGCTCGGGGCCGAGATCATCAGTGATCCATCGGGGCTCACGTTCGATCCCGCGCTGGCGAAGGTTGTCGTGAAGCACGATGCCGGGTTGGTGTTAACCCACATGCGTGGCGCACCTGAGACATGGGGTCGGCTTGGGCCTGTGCCCGATGTTCTGAACCTGGTCGGAAGCGAATTGCAAGCGTCGGTACATCGTACGATTCGAGCCGGCGTCAACAAGAGTCAAATCGTGGTGGATCCGGGGCTCGGGTTCGGAAAACGCAAAGAGCAAAACACCGAGTTGCTGGCGAGACTACCGGAGCTCGAAAAGCTCGGGATGCCCATTATGATTGGCCCGTCGGGGAAAGTCTTCCTCGCAAAACCGAATGAACGAGAAGCTCCCGGAGCCATGGCTGCAGCGGTCGCGGCAGCGGTTCTTGGTGGAGCTCATCTGGTGAGGCTTCATGATGTCAAGGAGTTCAAGTCCGCTGTGCAGCTCGCGGATGCTCTGGTAGCAGCTCGACCTGAGTTGGACTAGCGCTGGCAGCGAGGGCAGAAGTGCGTGCCCCTTTGTGCCAGGACGATCTTGCGGATCGGAGTTCCGCAGGAGATGCACGGCTTCCCTTCCCTGCCATAAACTGCATGCCGGTCCTGGAATGAACCGCGCCGACCTTCACCGTCGACGTAGTCGCTAATGGAGGATCCACCGTCGCCGATAGCAGCCCGCAGAACGTCCAGCATGGCGGCGTGGAGGCGATCGGCACGTACTCGCGACAGGCGGCTCGCTTGCGTTGCCGGGTGAATGCGCGCACGGAACAAGGCCTCGTCCACGTAGATGTTACCCATCCCTCGGACGAGCGTCTGGTTCATCAACAGCGCTTTGATCGAGGTCTTGCGCTGCTTCAAACGCTGAAAGAACTCATCCGGTGTGATGTCGAAAGGCTCCGGCCCAAGCCGCTCCATCCTCTCCGGAATCGTGCAGGTGGTCCACTCGATACTACCGAAAGTTCGGATGTCCTCAAACGAGAGTTCAACACCTTCGAGCGTGAAGATCGCACGGGTGTGTGGTGAACGTGGAGCATTGATGAGCAGTTTCCCGGTCATGCCGAGATGAATGATAATTACGCCCTCATCGAGCTGCATCACAATGTGCTTGCCACGACGACGAACCTGTACGATTCGGCGCCCCTGCAGCGATTCGGGGTTTGGATCCACACAATGTCGAAGAACGCGTTGGTTGAGGAACTCGGCGGAAAGAATGCGCCGACCCTCG
>DASQVJ010000522.1:0-5082 GCA_035640835.1 Bryobacteraceae bacterium | reverse complement strand
GGCCTTGAATGCCACGGTCTCCCTTTTGTCTGCGGTGGTGGGCTGTGCCGCGCCAAAGGCCGGATTATGTCAAAAACGTGCCCAACGGATGCACCATTCTGTAGTGCCTCCCGCCGCCATACCCTTGAGCGCGGGGCAATTCCTCGGGCGTAAGAACATCCAAATTGTTGCCAAACATCCCACGCTCGGTAATCAGGCGCTTCGAGCCGGGAAGAATGAATGTGCCGAGGTCGCGAACCACCTTGGACCGCCCGGTGAGGACGGCCCGTTGTGCGCTCGACCCAAGGTTCGAAAACCGGCTTGTCCGCGTCTCGCCGAAGCGGTTGGTATAGCGCCAAAACCATTCAGGCGCTACGATTGCCATGCCGGTGTTGTTCAGCAACACGACGGCGTGATCCGACATGACAGCAGGCAGGGCTGGTCCCGGTCCGGGGTGGTTTTCTATGTCGCTGACAAGGGCTGATCAAGCAAACAGATCAGAAACGATCTTCCCTTTCACCAGTTCTCTCGGCTGATTCAGATGGTTGCGGATCTCCATCTCGGGATCAATGCCGAGAGCGTAGTAAATCGTGGCGAGTAGATCATTTGGATGAACCGGCTTTTCCTTCGGGCTGGATGCGGTTGCATCGGACTCGCCGTATTGCATGCCTCTTGCGATTCCGGCGCCGGCGATGATCCCGCT
This sequence comes from Bryobacteraceae bacterium, assembly GCA_035640835.1. Taxonomy (GTDB): domain Bacteria; phylum Acidobacteriota; class Terriglobia; order Bryobacterales; family Bryobacteraceae; genus DASQVJ01. Next base: position 4,400 of record DASQVJ010000522.1, on the reverse strand, counting down.
GTAGCAGTACGGCCAATGATCACGCCCGTCCGGACTGTTGCTGTTGCCGCTGGTGGACACGCCCATTCGGGGGCTTCGACCGAACTCACCAATTGCAACGACAAGAGTGTCTTTCAGCATCCCACGCTGGTCCATGTCTTCGAGGAGGGCAGACAAGGATCGGTCCAACTTTGGACAATGCAGGTTCTTTAGCGGCCCGAAGTTCGCAGAATGTGTGTCCCAAGCGGTCTTCTCCGGATCGCCGTTCGCAACCGAAGGCCAGTTCACCTGCACAAACTTCGTACCCGCCTCGATCAGCCGCCGAGCCATCAGAGTGCTCTGTCCGAAGGTGTGCATCCCGTATCGCTCACGGACTTTGTCGCTCTCCTTGGTCAGATCCATGGCATCGCGCGCTTTGCCGCCAAGAACGAGATCATAAGCCTTGCCGTAATACTCATCCACTGCTGCCTTATTCAGTGCCTTCTGCAGATCCGGCATCGAACCGTTGATCCCTTTCAGCAATTCAAACCGATCTTTCAACCGATCCGGCGGTATCTCCTTGCGCAACGCGAGATCATCCAGAGTGACCTTATTCGCGGGATCCTGATACATGCGATACGGATCATAAGCCTTGCCGAGGAAACCCGCTGCCCCACCCTTGCCGATAATCCCTGATTCCTGCAGCGGACGTGGGAGTTCCACAAAGGGAAGCACGGGCTCGTTGGAAGGTTTAAGCTTACTGACATGGCTGCCCGCAGTCGGGAAGTCCGCGGCGTTTGGCGGCTCGAGTTGACCCGATGGTGACACCTTATCGGGCGGATAGCCGGTCAACATCTGGTAGATTGCCGCAGTGTGGTTGAAGAGTCCATTCGGCGTATAGCTCATTGACCGGATGAGCGTGACCTTATCCATCGCCTCGGCCATCATCGGCATATGCTCGCCGATGTGCGTTCCGGGGATCTTTGTTTTAATCGGCTTAAACTCACCCCGGATATTCGATGGCGCATCCGGTTTGGGATCCCAAATGTCGATGTGGCTCGGTCCCCCTTGCAAGAAGATCATGATGACGTTCTTCGCATTGCCGAAGCCGCGTGCTCCCTTATACTTGTCCGCAACGTTGTTGGCGATCGCCACCTTTTGCGACAGAAAAAATCCAGGTAAGTGAAGACCCGCCAAACCGAGCGAGCCGATACGCATCAGTTCGCGGCGAGTTGGACCTTCGCAGGTTCGACCGGAGCGTCCAGGGATATTCAACATATGGTTCAGCGTCCTTAGTAACTGTACAGAAAACCCTTGCTATTCAGGAGAGCCCAAAGCAAGTCTTGGGCTCGCGTGGCACGCGACCCGCCCGAAAGGTACTTTAAAGCATTGTTCGCTTCATCCTTCGTTGGCAGTCGCGAAAGCGAGGCCAGGTAAAGCTCTTCCACAATGGCGGAGTCACTCGCGCCCCCTAAGATGGCCTTGGTGACGCGACCGTTCGGGTCCGCGATCGCATCCGATATCGTCTTGCCGTTAACCAGATTCAATGCTTGAGGCAGACTGAAATCTGCGCGGCGTTCACACTCGCAAGCCGATTCGCGTGTTGGCCGGCCGAATAGGTCGAGGAAGCCCTCCTTGCCCACGTGCGGATCGGGAACCTGCGACGCGGTCGTGTCTTCCGGCACCTCCGGGAAGTTAGGACGCGTTCCGGTGGCGCTAGCCACGGCATCCATCAGCTGCTCGGCTGTAAGCCGTCGCGGGATGGCGTGTGAGAAGTTACTGCCGTCATTCTCATTCCATTCATTCGTAACGAAACTGGCCTGATAGGCACGACTATTCACGATGCTTCGGATCAGGTGCTGCAGATCGAAGTTGCGGTCAGTAAGGTCCTTCGTTAAAGCCTCCAGCAATGCCGGATTGACAGGGGGATTGGACGCGCGGATGTCATCCACAGGATCGATGATGCCCGCACCGAAAAAGTAGCTCCACAAACGATTCGCGATTGCCTTAGCGAAGAAGGGATTGTCCTTGGAAACCAGCCAATCGGCGAGCGCGTCGCGACGATGCTGGTCTGACGGGATTTTGATGGGAGTTGTCGAAGCCAGCAGAAACGAAGGGGCCACCACACGGCTGTCCTTCGGGTGCTTCATCTCATAATCGGCGCGCTGATCGTAGATGATCTCTTCGCCGACTTCATAACCCGGACGCAGCCCCACCGCCGAGAAGAAGGCTGCCATTTCGTAGTACTGATTCTGCGTCCATCGCTCGAATGGATGGTCGTGACACTGCGCACAAACCATTCGCACGCCGAGGAAAACCTGCGTTGTCTTCTCCATCGTGGGCTTAGGCTCACGAGTCGTGCGGAAGAAGTTCGCCGCGGGTTCGTCGTACGAACTGCCTCGGCTCGTGATCAGTTCACGGACCATCTTGTCGTACGGCTTATTCGTGGCAATGGATTGACGTATCCACTCGCGGAAGCCGTATGTGCCTTTCTCACCCAGGAGCTTGCGCGTGGACTGGAGAAGATCACCCCACTTGACAGTCCAATGATCCACAAAAGCCGGCCCGCCGATCAGTTTGTCAATCTTCTTCGAGCGCTTCAATCGCGACGGAGTTGGATCAGCTAAGAACGCGCGCACCTCTTCCGGCGATGGAAGACGGCCCGTCAGGTCCAAGGACACTCGGCGAAGAAAAGACGCATCGTCCGTCACCGCTGAGGGTTGGATGTGAAGCTTCTGAAGCTTCACATCGATGTGCTGGTCGATGTAGTTGTGCTGCGGCAGCGGCTTCCAGGCAAAGCCCGGCTTCGGATTCAGGACTGTGACCGGAACCGTCGCAAGCTTGCCTTGGTAACGCACCAGAAGGGTCGCTTCTCCCGTGCGCTCTCCCGACACCTTCGAAGCAGCAGCATCCACGCGAGCCACGTCAGGCGTATTGGACTCAACCGTGGCTTCCCTTGTGACGTCGCGAAGCTTGCCGTCATTGAACTTCGCGACGACCTTCACTTGAACCGCCTCCCCCGGCTTCGCCATGGCGATCTCCTTCGGCTCGACGTCGAGGAGTGCGACCTCGTCTTTAGCCGGATCTCCATAAGGTGCGCCTTGAGCGATCCATGCGTAGATCGTCTTGTAGTACGTGGAATCCTTGTCGAAGCGAAGACCGCCGCCGTGCGGCACCTGTTGGGTCGGCTTTGCGAGCATCAGACTGCGGCCAGGCTCGGCGCGATTGAATCGTCGGCCCGACAGATCATACAGGAGGGATTCGTAGTCGAAACGCGGGTCGTAACCACGAAGAGAAAGCTTGAACCCGTTCTTACCCTTGGCCGCTCCGTGACACGGGCCGGACGTGCAACTCATCTTGTTGAGGATGGGCGCAACATCACGCAAGAACGTGACGGGCTCCGCAGCTTGTAGAACAACAGCGCTAGCGAGCAACAGAAGCGGACGCATTCGCGGGTTTCTCCTCGGGATCCAAAGCGGGAACGGTGAATGTGACTACGGGCGATACTACATCAACTGGCGAGCCGCCATCGGTCATACGGCCTGTGATGGCGATGTCATATACGGCAGGCAACGTGTTCTTCGTTGAGGTGACAAGGAAGGTGCCAGTGGTCTTATCCTTAGCGTCTACTTCCATGCCGATAACGCGCAGATCGATGAAGTTGGGCACATCCGCAGTCACTACCTCCGGAACGCGCTGCATGGCGTTTCTTACTTCCCATTTCCATCGGAACCGGAACTCGTAGCCGGCATCCTTCTTCTCCGACTTTTCCAGAACAAGCGCGAGTTTCGCCGGAGTGGCATCCGTCATCGCTGCTGGAAGCTCACGTCCGAGCCACGCCCCTGTGAGTGGGCGCTGCCGGTCCACCACACCTTGGGCGGTTGCTCCTGCAACTGGAATCGAGTATCCGACCCCGGTGGCGCGGCGTTCGATCCGCTCACCCGACTCCGCCAGCGCGATTGCGTGCAGGCTGATCTCGCTAGTGTCGAAGGTAGATCCTGGCTCAGCGGTGAAAGATAGGATCGCGCGTCGACTGGTGGCGCGATTGTTCGGGTCGGGCACTTCGGCAGGGATATTACCGCCGGCCACTGTCACTCCCTTGGGCAGCCGTGTGGCCTCAATACGTAGCGGCCCGACGTAACCCCGCCGTTCCACATTCACGTTCACCATTGCGGTGCCGCCCGTCGGAATGTTTACAAAGGGTGTAGTGATCGTGGCTTGCAAATCGAAAGGTGCTCGGTGTACGGATAGCCGGTACGCATAATGAGGGCCGCCCCGCTGCGCCAGGTCTTCCACGGCCACGGTGATCTTTCGAACCCCTGGCGGTACGCGAAACGGAAGATTGGGATCGCCTTGCGTCCGGCTGCTTACCTGCACCGCTCCAACGTCAACCGCTAGAGGACCATCGCCCGCGGACGCGAGTTTTTTTCCAGTTTCATCGT
>DASQVJ010000521.1:0-3496 GCA_035640835.1 Bryobacteraceae bacterium | reverse complement strand
CTTGACGCACTTCGGCACATGCGCGAGCAACATCGTTTCCTTCGCGGGATGGTGACATGGGTCGGGTACTCGCAGACGGCGGTCCGTTACAAACGTGCAAAACGAGTCGCGGGTGAGACCAAGTACCCGCTACGAAAGATGTTGAAGTTCGCCTGGACCGCCGCCGTCTCCTTTTCGACGCTTCCCCTGAAGGCCAGCATGATGCTGGGATTACTAATGGCGGGCCTCGGTGCAGAGGAAGCAACACGAGCGATCGTCGCTAACCTCCTGGGTTGGGACACCGTACAAGGATGGAGCTCACTTATGATTCTCACCAGCATGGCAAGCGGAACGATACTGCTCTGCGTGGGAGTGCTGGGCGAGTATATCGGTCGCATTTACGAAGAAGTGAAAGCTCGGCCGCTCTACCTTGTTTCGGCGGTGCTAACGAGCGAACAGTTGCAGCCAAGCGATTGTGTCACTCAGGGTGCTGATGCAAAAGACTAAGAAGCCGGCTATGGAACAATTCGATCAGTTTGCAAAGTCTTACGACGAGTTGCTCCGCGACCCCATTCGCGACGTCTTTTCTGGACGAGGCGCCGCGTTCTTCCATGAACGCAAGCGCGACCTGATTCGAGATTGGTTCCGCCGACGAAGGCGTAGTACGCAGCAGCTTTCCTATCTTGACGTCGGTTGTGGCAAGGGCGAATTGTTATCGCTGTTGCAAAAGGATTTCGAGCGCGTCTCTGGCTGCGACCCTTCGGAGGAAATGTTGGCGGAAGCGGACTGTGCCGTCACACAAAGGCAAACGGATTCGACAAAGATACCGTTCGCTGACAGTTCGTTCGATTTCGTCACAGCCGTTTGTGTCTTCCACCACGTGCCGCCCGATCTCAGGGACAGCTTGACGCGCGACATCGTGCGTGTGTTGCGGCCTGGCGGAGTCTTTTCGATCATTGAGCATAACCCCTGGAACCCGGCGACACGGATTATTGTGAGCCGCACTCCTGTAGATGCGGATGCCATCCTGCTTCCGGCGCGTGAAAGCATGAACCGGCTGCGAAACGCCGGACTTCGCATTGCAGGTTGCGAGTACTTCCTGTATTTTCCAGAAGCTCTTTACCGTTATCTGGGGCGAACGGAAAGCCTAATGAGAAGCCTGCCATTCGGCGGACAATACGCGGTGTTTGCTGAAAAGCCCCCGGCAAAGTAGCGATCTATCCAAGTAGAGTGCCGGCAACGAGCTATGCGAAAATGGCTCGGCGGTTCTGGCCGCATCGAATGGATCAAGCCACCCGAAACCTGCAGATTGGCCTGGAAAGTCAGCCGGTCACCGAACGCCGCAATCGGCGATCGCTTATTTTGGCAGGCATTCTGCTAGTCGCTGCCGGGTACATCCTCCTGCTCGTTGCGAGTGCGTTGACGCGAAAGCCAATCAATGACGAGGGCATGTTCGCGATACCGGCATGGACGCTCGCAACCAAAGGCTATCTTGGATCGCCGGTTCTTGACGAAGCCGGGTGGAGATTTCAGAACGTAAATCGTTACACGTACTATATGTTTCCGCTGTACCCGACCATGCTCGCTTTTTGGTACAAGCTGGTCGGATTTGGCCTCTTTCAACTAAGGGCGGTTTCTATCCTCTCCGGGCTCGCACTAGGCTTCGCGCTGTTCTCGCTTCTTCGCCGGCTTGGCATCGAGAAAGCACCCGCGATAGCGGCTGTCGTGCTTTGCCTGCTCGACTATCACATGCTCGTCGGGGCCTCTTTCGGACGCTATGACGTGCTGGTCGCTGCACTGGGTTTTGGCGGATACGCCGCTTACCTCGCTCTCCGGGAGCGCAGTCTTTCTTTAGCACTTCTGCTTTCCAATACGCTGATCGCTGCCGCCGGCATGATGCACCCCAATGGACTGATGTTCTTCATTGCTCTGTGGGCTCTGCTGATCATTCCTCGCGACTGGCGACGGGTTTTCAAGCCAAAACAGATCGCGGCTGCTGCGGCGCCATATCTTTTTGGTGCGATCCTATGGGGTGCTTACATAGCGCAAAGTCCCGAAAGCTTCAAGACTCAGTTGGGAGGCAACAGCTATAGCCGAGTTGGAATCCTGAGACCTCTCGCTGCCTTGCAGGCCGAACTGGAGCAGAGATACCTGCCGGCGTTTGGTTTTCCGCAAGCCCATTCGGCGGGACATAGCGGCCCGATTCGCCTGAAAGTGATCCCTCTCGTCTTCTACATGATTGGGTTGCTCGGCTGCTTGCTGATTCCGGCGCTTCGGAACGCCAAACCGGTACGGCAGCTGTTGTGGCTCCTGCTGGCGCACTTCGCGTATTTAAGCCTATTTGAGGGAATCAAGTTTCCTTATTATCTGGTGCAGATTATTCCCCTTTACGCCAGTGTTCTCGCGTGCTTCCTTTATTGGTGCTGGGAGTCAATGCGGCAGCCAGCTGCGCGACTGGTGCTGGCCGGCTCAGTCGCGCTCTTACTGCTGGTCCAGGTGGGAGGCGTGCTTCTGAGAGTCCGGCTGGACACCTATGGCAAGGGTTACCGGCCGGCAGCCGAATACCTCATCGCGAACGCTAAGCCGGACGAAGTGATCAATGCAAGCTGTGAAATGGGCTTTGCTTTAGGCTTCCGGCGCAACCTGATTGACGATCTGCGGCTCGGCTACTTCAACGGCTACAAGGCCACCTACGTGGTCGTCGACGATGTGATGGAGGGAACGATCGAGGCGTGGCGGAACGGTTCGGACCTGGATCGGAAGATCGCTGCCTTCATCACCAATAAGCTCGCGAATCAATACCAGCCCGTATACCGACACGAGTACTTCACGATTTACAAACTACGACCCGAAGCGGGGCCCGCTACACGTCCTGAAGAATGGGCCACCGCTCATCGAAGCTGACCCACACTTCGGGCTCAACGACCGCCAAACGATATTCAGTTGTCAAGGAACTGTCGGCTATTACCCTCCTCGGGTCGCCCGGAAACGCAAAACCTCTAACTCAACAGCTTCAGGCTGCCTTGGTTTTTGGCTTCGATTGTGCAGCGAGGCAAGCTTGGAGGAATTGGGCGCGCTTGGCGGGGCCCATGGCGATGAGCTCGCGCTCGTATTCGTCTTTGGCTTGCTTCACGGTTGGGTTCGTTCGTTGCATTTTCTTGAGGTCGTCGATCATCTCGCGGAGGTCCAGCTCCGACATGCTTTCGGCAGTCTTGGCGAAGGGATTCTGCGGCTCGGCGGGTGGCGGCGGCTCGGGTCTTGATGTGGGTGTTGGGTTCGTTTGTGCCGGTGTGAGGTTCACGCGGGCATCGCCTCGGGGAGCCATCACGCTTAGCATCGCCTCGAACTGCGGTCCGACATAGCCTTGGGTTCGTTCTGTGATTTTTTCGATGGCGCGCCGAATGCGCCAGGAGAGGCGATCAAACTGGCATTCGTAGCGGTGCAAGAGCACGAGGACGTCGTGGCCGCGCTCCTTCATGTGGTTGAGGATGAGTTGGTCGGGCGTGGGTTCGTTCGT
>DASQVJ010000520.1:0-5751 GCA_035640835.1 Bryobacteraceae bacterium | reverse complement strand
GAGGTTTACAACGAACAAATCCTCCCGACCGTCGTTCTCCGAATCACCCACGGCTACACCCATCCCTGCTTTGGCCAGACCGTCTTCGCTGAAAGCGGCCCCTGTCTGAAGGCCGCGCTCCACGAAGGTGCCGTCACGCTGATTGATCCAGATGTGATTCTGCGCTGTGTCATTCGCCACAAACAGGTCCGGCCACTCGTCGTCATTCAGATCTGCGGCAGCGACACCCAGCCCTGGGCCGAGCGCACGATTCAGCCCGGCCTTTTCCGTAACGTCGCTGAAGCGGTCTCCGCCGTCGTTGTGGTACAGTCGCGCCGACGTCGGCGAGTACGCTTTCGGTGTGCAGTAATCTCGCTCCCCTGTTGGGGCGTGGCAGACCTTATTCGCCGATTCACTGAAGTTCACGTAGCTGAGGATCACGATGTCGAGCAGCCCGTCGCGGTCGTAGTCGAAAAACGAAGCACTCGTCGACCATACGCCCTGATGCTGCGGAAACGGAATCTCCTTGAACTTCCCTGATCCTTCATTGCGGAACAGGGCACGCCGTTGATAGCCGGTCACTAGCAAGTCGGTGTGGCCATCGTTGTTGAAATCACCGGTGGCCACACCCATCCCGTACCCGCCAAATACGATGCCGGATTCGGCGGTGACATCACGAAACCGCAGCGAGCCTCCGGGAATCAAGTCGTTGCGAAACAGCTTGCTCTCGCCCTTGCTTTGTACGCAGAAGATGTCGAGATCGCCATCGCTATCGAAATCAAATAATGCGACGCCGGCGCCCATGATCTCTGTCATGAGGAACTCTCCAGTTGCGCCGTTTTGGTGAATAAAGGAAAACCCCGTGTCGCGGGCTTCGCGGAACCCGTAGTGGTTCACTTCTTTGGTACCGCAGCCGGAGATGAAGAGGATGATCACCGCCAAGGAGGCAGCGCTCTGCCGAACTATGATGCTCATCGTTTCAGCTTTGCGACGTCGCGCGCAATGGCGAGGGCCAGCCGCTCCTGCCCGCGTGTAACCGCCTTCTCCTGCGCTTGCGTCAGTACTGTCACGGCCCGGGCGGAATCGCCGGAGCGCGCCAGTGTCGCACCGAGGGCATATAGATACGTCGGTGTCGCCTCATCATCAACGGAAACGATGCGCTCGAACTGCTTGATTGCCTCGGCATATCTTCTCTGGTTCGTTCGAATACGCCCAAGGTGAAACCGCGCCAGTCGCAGATCAGGCCGCAATTCAATCGCTTTTTCGAAGTGCTCTGCCGCCTGCTCGATGCGCCCTTGCTGCTCCAGCAGCGCCCCGAGGTTATTGTGAGCGTCGGCATGTCCTGGGTTGATCTCGAGCACCTTGCGAAATGCTGTCTGCGCCTCGTCGCGGCGGTTTGAGCGATAACAAAGAACACCGAAGTTGTAGTGCGCTTCGTCGGAGTTCGGTTGGAGAGCGACTGCCTCTCTGTAATGCTTCTCGGCCGTCGCTGTATCGCCCAGGCGACCATAAAGCGATATAAGTCCCACGTGAGCCTGCACAAGTTTGGGATCCATGGCGAGCGCCTCGCGGTGCAGTTCCACCGCGGCATCCAACCGCCCCTCGGCCTCGGCTTGCGATGCCTCTCGCAACATCCGATCGGGTCCTCGATTGAGTGCACGTACGGCATCGAGGAGGGGATCAGCGACAGTAGGCACGATTAACTTGTACCGCTCGTATTCGCCCATCAGACGGTCAGCATCCTCGGTCCGGCCTGTTCGGCGATAGTGCTGGGCCAGAGCAAAGATGGCCGCGCCGTACTGTGGAAAGGCCTGGAGGGCCTTCTCGTAGTAGGCAGGCTCATTAGTAGCCCGCCCATAGTGAAACCAGGCCGCCGGATGCTCAATGCCTTGGAGAACCTGCCTTGCCCCAGCCGTGTCGCCTGCTGCCAGCAACGCCTCGCCGAGCTTGATCTTCGCGGGCGTATAATCGCGCAACTGAAGGGCCTTTTGAAAGACCTCGGCTGCGACCGGCCCGTCCGAGACTAAGCCTAGATAGTATTGCCAGTCGAAATTGTCCGGATCCAGCAGTGCAGCGCGTTGATAACAGGCCCTCGCGGTCGCGCGCTGATCGTGCGCATGCAATACCATGCCCAATCGCCCGATGGTGTTGGCATCATGCGGCTTCGCTCTCGCCTGGGAGAGCGCGGCATCAACAACTTGGCGAATGGCTGGCGCAAAGGACGCGGTCGATACCTCTGGTAGCGGAGGTAAGGGCTCGCGTGAGCCGCAAGCTGTCAGCAGTAGTATCGCCGTGAACCACCAACGTCGCAAGGCGTAATTGTATCCGTCCCAGAAGTCCGGGGATTAGCGTCAAATCGGGATCTGCGCACGCACTTGAGAATTGCGTTTCGGTGTAAGCCGCGGCTTCAGACAGCCCTGATGTATGGCCACAGTGTATGATCCGGACGTGGATCTTCTATCGGCCGTGGTCACGTTGTTCCTGATCATGGACCCGCTCGGAAATATTCCACCGTTTCTTTCGGCTTTGAAGCCAGTTGCGCCGGCACGGCGGCGAATCGTTTTGATCCGGGAGGTTGCATTCGCCTACGTCCTGCTGCTGGCGTTCCTCTTTCTTGGAAGGTACATTCTGCAGTTCCTGCGCCTGGAGCAGGAGACCATCAGTGTTGCTGGCGGCATCGTGCTCTTTCTCATAGCACTGCGGATGATCTTCCCGGCTGCCCGAGCGAACGAAGGCGACTTGCCTCAAGGTGAGCCGTTTGTGGTCCCGCTTGCTGTGCCATTGTTCGCCGGCCCATCAGTTCTGGCCGCCCTGCTGCTGATGCAACGTACGGAGTCTGCCGACATGCGTCTGCTATTCACCGCAGTAACGATTGCGTGGGCGCTGAGCAGCGTCATCCTACTTTCATCCACGTTCTTCTATCGCATTCTGGGCGAACGCGGTTTGATCGCCCTGGAACGGTTGATGGGAATGCTGCTTGTGATGATTGCAGTTCAGATGCTGATGACGGGACTCAAGACATACTTTCGCCCGTAGCTTCTGCCGCATGAGTTTTGCTCAAAGCTGTGACTGCTGCCAGACTGCGCTTAAACGTACGTCTAACAATGTTGAGAGCGAATCTGTGAACTCATTGTTCAATCGATAGAGCCCCAAGTCGGCGACTGTGATCATCTTCAGACCGTGGTTCAGGCAGAAGCGAACCAGATCAGGGACCCGTGCCATGGTACCGTCGTCGCTCATAATCTCGCAGATCACGCCAGAGGGATGCAAGCCGGCAAGGCGCGCAAGATCAACTGCTGCTTCCGTGTGCCCGCGGCGCTCCAAGACGCCGAACTGCCGAGAGCGGAGGGGGAAAATGTGTCCGGGCCGGGCCAGATCGTCGGGACATGTTTGTGAATCAATGGCGGCAAGAATTGTTTGTGTCCGATCATAGGCCGAAATACCAGTTGTAACGCCTCGCCCTCTCGCATCGATCGACACCGTAAACGCGGTACCGCAGTGCGAGGTGTTGCGCGGCGTCATAGGCCCGAGTTCCAGCTCATCCGCCCTTTCGCCGGTGATAGCCAAACAGATCAGGCCCCGTCCGTGCGTGGCCATGAAGTTGATGGCTTCGGGCGTGATCATCTCCGCGGCCATAGTGAGGTCGCCCTCGTTCTCGCGATCTTCATCGTCAACGACTACAATCATGCGCCCGGCTCTCAGCTCTTCGATCGCAACTTCAATCGGCGCGAAGGGCTCCGGTTTGTCAAAGACTTCAGGAAGGTGCTCGGTGAACTGGATAGACATATGGATGCTCCGGTTTAAGAAGGGCGTGCTCTCAAAGCAGTCTGAGTGTATGACCCATCCTTTCCTTCTTTATCCGCAAATACACAAGCGTGTGAGGAGTGGGCGGGATCTCGCATGGAATCTGCTCAACAACGTCAATTCCAGCGTTGACCAAGGCACGCAGCTTGTCTGGATTGTTTGAGAGATGCCGGACACGACGGATCCCAAGATGATTTAGCAGGGCCGCCGGAAAGCTAAAATCCCGATAGTCCGCGTCGAAGCCGAGCGCATGATTCGCTGTAATCGTGTCGTGGCCTTCGTCCTGCAGCGCGTAGGCTTGAAGTTTTGCCATCAATCCGATCCCCCGGCCCTCCTGATGCTCGTAGATCAACAGGCCGCATCCGTTCGTACAAATTGTTTGCATCGCGAGTTCCAGTTGATCTCTGCAGTCGCAGCGAAGTGACCCGAGCACGTCGCCCGTAAAGCATTGCGAGTGGATGCGCAACATCGGGGTCTCGCCCGTAAAATCACCAAGCATAAGTACGACTGCTGTTTCAACCTCCGGGCCGCCCTCGTGAGTTTGCCGCTCGAAGCCGAGCATCTGAAAGACGCCCCAGTTGGTTGGCAACACAGTAGACGCGACTTGTCGAACAACCCCCGCGCGGCGGGCTGGCTTCATAATTACCTTACACATCCACGATTGCCATCAGGACTGAACTGCTCAGGGCATGACTGCGATCGTGTTCCGGTCGGGAGTGGTGATGCCACCAACCTGAACCTGCAGCGGCACTGCATCTCCGGCACCAATGTTCGGCACTACCACATTGATCTGATTGACACCAACGAATTGTGGCGAAAGCCCCGAGAACTGGACCTGAGCGCTCATTCCACCGACCAGCACAATCGGGGTCACGACAGTTCGCCGCAATTTGTCAAGCGAATTCTGCCCATTGGCAGGAGTCGAATCAACTGCGCCGAGACCGGTCGCATACACGACCAGTGGATCACTGATACGCGCAGGATGACTTGTGAGACCCGGAACCACTCCGGCCGGCCACGCGAGCGTGCCATCGGGGTTGATGGCGATTACTCTCCCGCCTGATGTGAAAACGCCAGGGGAGTACGGCCCAATCGTTACCGGAGTGGGTGCGGACGAAACACCGCCACGGGTAACCACGACATTTACCGTTCCCGTGGTCCCCGGAGGAATCGCATTCCACGGCACCTGAAGGTTGATCTGCGACGTGATCTGTTTGGAAGGGTCGTCGTTTTGCACAAACAGCAACGGAGCTGGAATGGTGCCGGAAGGAGTGACGAAATTGACGCTGACGTTGCCGAGTGTTGTCGCCAGTGGAATCGTATCCGCCTGTGCGACAACTGACGCCAGTGCCGTGCCGAAGATCGTGATCAGCGACCCGGCGGCAATGGGTTCACCCTGAACAAAACTGGCGCCATTCACAATTCCGCCCGGTGATATCGCCGGCGTTTGCGCCGAAGCTGCGATACATGAAATCAGGACTATAGCGAACAGGGAACTCTTCATAAGTACTCCAATTTCAATGGTTCAAACCTTGCAGACATTCAAACGAGAAAATTAAAAAACTGCCCATAGTTCACTCGCGAACGTGATTCGTCAAACCGATCCATGTAGCGATTACTTCCGGATTTTTCCAGCCATTTCGGTCGACGGCGGCTGTTGCTTCCCTGGCGGCTTCCTCATAGCGGTGATCCATTTCAAGCAATTGAGCGAGCGTCCAGTGCGGTTTAAACCAGTTCGGAGCCCAGGCAATCGTGTTTCGCAGACAGCGCTCTACCGACTTTTGATCGCCGTGAGCCGCAAACAGCATCGCAAGACTGTACCAGGCATTGGCGCGTTGCTCCGACTCGGACACTGCGCGAACACCAGCCGTTAGAGCCTCCCGCCAAGCTTCTTCTTGTTGTTCGGCGCCGGTCGACTTCACGGCGAGATCCGCCATGGCTCGCGAGTAGTACAGCTCCGCATGGCCA
>DASQVJ010000519.1:0-4120 GCA_035640835.1 Bryobacteraceae bacterium | reverse complement strand
ATGTCTTCCTGGTAATTCCTTAGCGCGCCGCCGTCGTGAGCGCCACATTGCGGCGCAACACTTGCCCCGGACGGGCATCGGTCAGCTTGCTGTTGTCCACAAGAAGCTTCCCGTTTACGACCACAAAATCGAAGCCTTCCGTGTATTGATGAGGCTGCTGATACGTCGACTTGTCCTGGACCTTCGCGGGATCGAAGATCACGAGATCAGCCGCGAAGCCCTCGCGCACCATGCCACGATTCTTCAGACCGAACGTGCGGGCGGGGAGCGAGGTCATCCGGCGAATCGCATCCTCGAGGGTTAGAACTTTGCGATTGCGCACGAACTCGGCAAGCACTCGAGCATTCGTTCCATAGCTGCGAGGGTGCGGCATGCCCTCGCCGAACTCGCGAACTCCACCGTCACTTGCGATGGCGGTGTTCGGATAGCGGAGGATGCGCTCGACATCCTCATTGCCCATCGAATGGTAGACCATTTGAGCGCCGCCCTCGGCGATCATGTCGAGAATCGTTTCGATCTCCGCGTCCACTGTGCGAGGCCTGCCCTTCAGTACATTGATCTCAGAAATGTTCTTGCCCTCATAGCTGGGCTCCGGTTTGTAGTTCGCGACGATCGCGTACTCGTAGTTAGGCTGGCCTTTGTCCTCGAGCATCGCCTTCATCTCGATTGCAATCTTTCGGCGAGTCTCAGGATCCTTCAGGCGCTCGAGAATCTTTTCGCGTCCGTCGGCGAGTGCCCAGCTAGGCATGGTGATGCCCAGGTTCGTGCTCGAATGATCGTACGGATACTGATCGACGACAACGTCGACACCCTCACGCCGAAACTGCTCCACTAAGTCGAGCGTCTTGGTGCTCGAGCCCCAGATTCTCTTGGTATCGATCTTGAAATGCGACAGCTGTACTTGCATGCCGGCCTCTTTGCCCACGGTGACCGCTTCGGTGATGGCCTCCATGACTTTCGGACCTTCGTCTCGCATGTGACTCGCGTAGGTGCCGCCGTACTTGGCAGCGGCCTTCCCAAGGGCCACGACTTCGGCGGTATCGGAATAGGTCCCGGGGATATAGATGAGACCCGTCGAGAAGCCGACGGCTCCATCTAACATCGCCTTCTCCACCAGCTCCTGCATGCGCACGATTTCTTCCGGTGTCGCTTTCCGATTGGCGGTGCCCATCACTTCGGCACGCACCGTGTTGTGGCCGATAAGCGAGCCGACGTTCGGCCCGATGCCCATTGCTTCGAGCTTGCTGAACCAGTCACCCAGCGGAAGGCGCGAACCCCCGCAGTTGCCGGTGATCAGCGTGGTCACACCGTCCAGGATGTAGTTATCGCCCCTCGGAACCTTTTCAATTCCGCCCTCGATGTGCGTGTGTACGTCGATAAACCCGGGCGCCACGACGCGGCCTGCACCGTCGATGGTCCGGTCGGCGGAGGCATTGCTGAGTCGGCCGATGGCCTCGATCTTGCCATTTTTCACGCCCACATCCGCGCGATACCAAGGATTTCCGGTACCGTCCACCACTCGAGCATTGCGGATCAGGATGTCGAAATCCGCAGAAAAACAGGGCACCGCCACCAGCAGGAGCAGGAGAAACCGCATATACAGCATTGTCACATTGGACGTGTTGCCGGCAGTCTCGGCTACCTGTGGCTGGAAGGAGCGAGACACGTCATCACTACCCCCAAGTACGACATCCACGATACAATCCGGTCCATGATCCGACTCCTGTTCGCGTGTGGTTTCTCCGTTGCAGTGGCTTCAGCGCAAGGGCCGATTCTCAAGAGCTTCATGCCTCGATATGAGGCTGCCAAACTGAATTTCATTGAAACAGCTGAACTCTTTCCTGAGAAGGATTTTTCGTACCGCCTGACACCCCAGCAGCGCACAGTCAGCGAATGGATTGACCACACGGTGATGTCGCTGCATAACAACTGCAGCGCACTCGAGGGGAAGGCCGCACCGCCTATGGATCACTCGAAGCACAGCGGAGATCTTTCGAAGGCTCAACTGCAGAAGGCGCTGAAGGATGCGTTCGATCATTGCGACTCGGCCATCAAGGGTCTGACCGACGAAAAGGTGGTTCAAGCGGTGAGCGTCAACGGCAAGGAATCCTATCCCATCAACTCGATGTTCGGCATCCTGATCGTCCTGAATGAGCATTACGGAAACCTGGTCGGCTACATGCGAACGAAGGGCCTGGTTCCACCCTCTACGGCCCGTGCGATGAAGGCGAAGAAATAGCGGATGCATCGTCGTCAGTTTATGGGCGGACTCGCAGCCTCAGGGCTCGGAAGCGCACTCGCGCAACGTCCCGCTCGCACAAATATCGTGTTCGTCTTTACCGATGATCACGCCTACCAAGCGATCAGTGCCTATGGCTCAAATCGGAATCAGACCCCAAACATCGATCGGCTCGCCCGCGAGGGCATGCGATTCGACCGGTGCCTGGTCACGAACTCGATCTGTGCCCCAAGTCGTGCGACGATCCTCACCGGAAAGTACAGTCACCTCAACGGGGTCGTCGACAACGCAGTTACTTTCGATGGGGCTCAACAGACGTTCCCCAAGCTTCTGCAGCGAGCGGGCTATCAGACGGCGCTCTTCGGCAAGTGGCACCTGAAGAGCAACCCTACAGGATTCGATGCCTGGGAGATCCTGCCAGGCCAAGGTTCCTACTACAACCCCGATTTCATCAGGGCCTCCGGCAAGCATCGCCGGGATGGCTATGTCACCGATCTCATCACCGACATCTCGCTCGACTGGTTGAAGAACGGACGCGACAAGGACAAGCCGTTCCTGCTGATGTGCCAGCACAAGGCTCCCCATCGAAACTGGATGCCGCCGCTCACAAAGCTCAACATGTACGAGAATAAGCAGATCCCCGAGCCGGCGAATCTTTTCGACAACTATGAGTTCCGCGCATCGCCCGCGCACAACCAGGCCATGGAAATCGCTCGCCATATGGGCGACATCTATGACCTCAAGCTTGACCGTTCGTATGGGTCGTCGACCGCGGCTGTCGTGCAAGGCAATCGGAATCCCGAACTCGCGCGGATGACGCCCGAGCAGCGCAAGATCTGGGACGCTGCCTACGGACCGCGCAACGAAGCATTCGCCAAGCGCAACCCAACCGGCAAGGACCTCGTGCGATGGCGATACCAACGCTACATCAAAGACTACTTGCGCTGTGTCTCCTCGGTTGACGACAACGTGGGACGAGTACTCAAGCATCTGGACGATGCGGGTCTCGCGCAGAACACGCTCGTAGTCTATGCATCGGACCAGGGCTTCTATCTCGGCGAACACGGCTGGTATGACAAGCGCTGGATTTACGACGAGTCGCTTCGCACACCTCTCATCGCACGCCTTCCCGGCGTAGTGGCTGCGGGCTCAACCGACAAACATCTCGTTTCCAATCTGGATTTCGCCGAGACTTTCCTTGATGTCGCGGGTGTGTCCGTTCCAGGCGACATGCAGGGCCGCAGCCTGATGCCGATCCTCGGTGGACGCGCTCCATCGAACTGGCGCGATGCGTTCTACTACCACTACTACGAAACCGGCGTTCACGATGTGGCTCCGCACGAAGGCGTTCGCACGGACCGCTACACTCTCGTACACTTCTATACGACGAAGGAGTGGGAGTTTTACGATCTGGATAACGATCCCCAGCAGATGCGGAGCCGGTATAGCGACCCCGCGTACGCCAAGGTTGTCACCGAACTGAAGGGGAAGTTGGAGAAACTGAGGGCGGAGTACAAGGTGCCGCCTTTGCCCGCGGCATAGATCCGCCCTCACGCTAGCAGTCGATCAGAAGTTCAAGCGAAGCGCGAACTGGATCTGACGGTTCGTGCCCAGCCCGATCTGGTTTGAGACGGTGCTGTTCAACGTGCCGAACAAGCTGTTTCCTGTTGTGGTACCGGCAAGCGCTTGGCCGGGCTGCACCTGATTCGTCCCCGTGCCCAATGTGGGCTGCAACAGGGCTGGTGGATTCGCAAAGTTCGTGCGGTTCAGGATGTTGTAGAACTCACCACGGAACCCTAGGTACACGGTCTCGGTGAAGCGGAAGCGCTTTTCGATGAGCAGGTCCCACTGCCACAGGCTCGGTCCTGACAATGCGTTCCG
>DASQVJ010000518.1:0-4108 GCA_035640835.1 Bryobacteraceae bacterium | reverse complement strand
CCGGAAGGTCGCAAGCATCTGGTCGCGGCAGGGCTGGCGCAGGTTGTCGAGTATCTCACCAACTTCTGCTTTACGCCGGAGCAGATTGCGTATCTTCGAACCGTCCCCCAACTGGCCAATGCGTCAGCAGAGTTTTTTGACTATCTCGCGAACGTTCGGTTCATGGGCGATTTGTTTGCCATGCAGGAAGGCACACCATTCTTGCCGGGTGAACCGATTCTGACGCTGCGAGCGCCGATCGTGGAAGCACAGCTTGTCGAGACCTTCATCGTCGCGACTTGTGCGTTTCAATCGATGATCGCGACCAAGGCACAGCTTGTGGTTGACGCAGCGGGTGGCAAACCGGTCGTCGAGTTTGGCTCGAGGCGGGCGCACTCGCCGGAAGCTGCGGTGCTCGGGGCTAGAGCGGCGTACATTGGGGGATGCGTCGGATCGAGCAATGTGGAGGCGGGGTTTCGCTATGGGGTGCCGGTGTTCGGGACGTGCGCGCACTCCTGGGTGATGTCGTTTGCCGGCGAGCGCAAATCGTTCGAGGTGTTGCAAAAGCTGCTCGGTGAGCAGACGATTTATCTGATCGATACTTACGACACAATCGAAGGTGCTCGCACGGCGGCGTCGCTGGGCAAACCGTTATGGGGTGTTCGACTCGACAGCGGGGACCTGATCGCTTTATCGCGCGAAGTGCGGAAGATCCTCGATGAAGCGGGGCTCACCGAAGCGCGAGTCATGGCCTCGGGGGATCTGGATGAGCAGAAGCTTCGGAAGATCCTGGCATCCGGCGCGCCAATCGATTCATTCGGTGTCGGCACGGAACTGGCGACGTCGGCGGATGCGCCGAATCTTGGGGCGGTGTACAAGTTGGTAGAAGTGTCAGTGCAGGGCATTCAACGATTCACGGCCAAAACGAGCGAAGGAAAGCCGACGCTCCCGGGAGCGAAGCAGATCTTTCGAGCGCCCGACCGCGATATCCTCGCGCGTACGGCAGAGTGCGGGGCCTATGAACCGCTCCTAAGGCCGGTGATGATCGGTGGGGACGTGGTGTGCGAGATGCCGACCGCAGCGGAAGCTCGGGAGTATTGCCTGTCTCAGGCCCAGAGACTGTCGCCGGAGCATTACGTTAAGGTCAGCAAAGAACTGTCTATGCTGCGCGAGAACTGGAGGCCTCCAAGATGAACTTAGTGTTCGTGGATGTGGATACCCAATTGGACTTTCTGTATCCCGGGGGCGCCCTCTATGGGCCAGGTGCCGAGCACCTTATGCCTGCGCTGACGCGATTGGCGGAGCATGCCCGGCGCAATCAGATACCGGTGATCTCCACTATGGATGCGCATACAGAAAGCGACCCGGAGTTTCGCGATTGGCCGCATCACTGTGTGGACGGTACGCTCGGGCAGAGAAAACCGCAGGCGCTCTTGATCGACGGCGGTAAACAGGTATTCGTGAAGAAGCAAACGCTCGATCCGTTTCGATCGCCAGACATGGCGCGAGCCTTGGCCGAGCTTGAAGCGGACCGTTACGCGGTCTATGGAGTTTTCACGGAGATCTGCGTGAGGCACGCCGTATTGGGCCTGGCGAAAGCCGGCAAGAACGTGGAAGTCGTCGTAGATGCTGTACGGCCGATTGATGATGCGAAAGCCCGCGCCGCGTTTGATGAGTTCGCCGGCGCGGGCGTGAAAACTACACGGTTGGACGATCTTCTGGCGGGATCGAAACGTCTTTAGCTCCACGCCACAAGCGCTCGAGGTCGTAGTAGGATCGAGCGCGATCAAGAAAGATGTGGACCAGAACGCTACCGTAGTCCATCAGGATCCATTCCGCGTTCGTATAGCCTTCATAGCTGACGGGAATCGACCCGTAGGCCTCTTTCATCTGGAGGTAAATCTCGTCGCTGATTGCCTGATTCTG
This sequence comes from Bryobacteraceae bacterium, assembly GCA_035640835.1. GTDB lineage: Bacteria > Acidobacteriota > Terriglobia > Bryobacterales > Bryobacteraceae > DASQVJ01. The sequence continues at coordinate 2,203 of DASQVJ010000518.1, read as the reverse complement.
GCGGGTATTAGTACCGGTGAGGATGATGAAGTAGTCAGCGAAACTGGTTAGGTCCCTGAGATCGAGGACCTTGATGTCTTGGGCTTTCTTGCTTTCCGCTGCCCGGACGGCGGTGAGCCATTCCGGTGTATCGGCGATTGGGGGATGCTGCGTTGCCGGCAACGATTGAAGCTGTCGAATCGTCTGTGGCCTCCTAGTGTTTGATTGTACTACAATTGACGTAGTGCGACATCGAGCTGTTTTGTTTGCGCTCCTGGCTATAAGTGTATCTGCCCAGGAACCCGCAACGCCTACCCAGTCCCTCCCTGTCTCTCAACCATCTACAAAGTGGGATCCTGCCGCGGATGCGCGTAAGGAGATCGAGCGGCTTCGCGATCTCTATCAACATGGAGCCGTTCCGAAGCGCGCCTTGGACGTGGCTGAGCAGAAGCTCGCCGAGGCTCAAGACGACGAGATATTGAAACGCACCTTATACGGCAAGGTCGAGGTCGGCGAGCTGACTCCTGAGCAAATTCAGGAAATGGTCGATGCGGCGCAACGTCAGGTGGATCGTCAGGCGGCACGGATTGCGGAAGAGCAGAAGCTTGTGGATGAAGGTGTGAAGGCTCGGCTCGCGCTGACACCTTATCTGGAAGATCTCGACACGAAGAAGAGGATTCTGGAGTTGGCGCAGTCTCGGGCTCGGTTGTTTGAAGTGCTGACCGAATTGGCGCGGCTGGAGGCGCAGCATGCAGACGAGAATCCTGCCGCTGCTCTCGATACACATCGTGCGGTTCGGTACGACGGCAAAGGGTTCGTGCGGGAGACGGAGCTTGCGCAGATTGAGCTGGCCTTCCAACAGCGCTTTGGTTACCCAATGCCGGTGAGTGCTCGCGGGGAGACGGCGGTTCACAGGTCGATGGGCTTCGATCACCGTGGCCGCATCGATGTTGCGGTTAATCCGGATCAGGCCGAGGGCATCTGGTTGCGCAAGTACCTGGAGCGCAGCACAATTCCGTACTTCGCCTTTCGTAATGCGATCCGGGGTAAGGCGACCGGTGCACACATCCACATCGGACCGCCGAGTATGCGGCTGGCAATGGGCGACTAGCGCGCCTGCTGGTCATGCCGATCACGAGTGTTAAAAAGTGGCCGGTTGATGCGGAATTCCGGCCACTCTGTTGCGAACCAGAGGCCGGATCAGGCCCGGCTTCTAGGTGGGGATCAAGCGAGTTAACAAGTTCTCGAGGCCGCCGAGCACATTGATCTGCCCGACCTTTTCAGTAACGCGCTCCAAGGTCTCGAGCTCCTTCAAGCGCACCAGAACAGGGTTGTCTTCCATCAGCTTCGCCGTGTTCAACAGAGAGCGCGTTGCGGCGGTCTCCTCACGTCGACGGATGAGGTTTGCTTGTGCCTGCTTCTCGGCTGCTACTACCTGGTTCAGGATGTCGCGGATCTCGCCAGGAAGGATGATGTCCTTCAGCGCGAGACGGCCCACCTCATAACCAGCTAGCCGCATCCCAGCACGCACGGATTCTGCCGCTTCAGGATCCACGTCCACCTTGTCGGCGAGTACCTCATCGAGGGATCGCTTGCCAAGGGTCTGGCGAATCGCGAGCTGCATCAACCGGTACAACTGGTCGAGGCTATTCTTCAGCGTGATGGACGCGAGCACCGGATCGACCACGCGGTACTCAGCCAGAATATTGACGCGCAGGGTGACCTTGTCGCGAGTCAGGATCTCCTGGCCCGGAACTTCCAGCAACTGCAGACGCAGGTCGACCGTGTCCACGCGTGGGGCACGAACGGGCTTCCAGAACGCATAGTTGCCCGGAGGCAGCGCTCGCACGAACTGGTTGTCCAAATACAAAAGCCCGGTCTGGCCCGGCTGTATGCTCACTGGGAGAGTGTGCGACCCGAGCCCGAGGCGGACGATGGCGGGCATGAGCTCGGCAGAAACTTCAACGTTCTGCCGAGCGTTCACCAGTTCATACGAGAACGTACGCGAGGTCTTCCAATAAAGCGTCCGAGTTCCCGGAAGCTCGATGCGGAAAACCTTGCCATCGAGATACACGATGGCCACTTCGTTCTCGCCAGTCTCCACGACCTCGAACCATTCGGCCGTGAGCACCGGACGGTCCTTGACGAGGACATCGACCAGAGGTGTCCGGAAGACCGGATCGACCGTGGAGTAGCGCTCAATGCGCACCTTGCCCACCGGGTT
>DASQVJ010000517.1:0-4616 GCA_035640835.1 Bryobacteraceae bacterium | reverse complement strand
GACTATGGAGCTGAGGCGCCGTCTCGACGATGTGGCGGGCACGATTCGGACTCGAATCCTGTACTAAGCTCTACCAGCAGTTATAGAGCCCGTCGCGTTGACTGATCGTGACCGGGACACCGAAGGCTTCGCTGAGAATTGGCTCGGTGAGCACCTGCTCTTTCGGGCCATCTTTGAGCACCTTCCCTTCATGCAGGAGAACCACGCGATCGATCTCGGGGATGATGTCGGAAAGGTGATGCGTCACCAGAACGATGCCGATGCCCTCGCGTGCAAGTTGGCGCAGGATGTCGCGCAGCTCCTGTTGCGCGAATAGATCGAGGCTGGTGGAAGGCTCGTCGAGAAGAAGCGCCTTGGGATCGTGAACCAGGGCACGTCCGATCACAAGGCGTCGCACCTCACCCGAGGAGAGCTCATCCAGCCAGCGGTCCGCCAGATGCGCGGCACGCAATCGGTCCAGAATGGCGTCGGCCTTGGCCTCCATCTCAGGCGTCACTTCGTAGTAGGGCCAGAGTCCGATACTGGAGAAGAAACCGGAAAGCACGATTTCCCTGCCCTTGAAGTCGCGAGTGCAAGTGGCCGCGAGGTCGTTCGATACGATTCCGAGGAGAGACCGGAGCTCGAAGACATTCCAGTTTTCGCGGCCCATCAGAGTAAGCGATGAGCCGTCGCGAAGCAGCGGATAGCACTCGCGATTGATGGTTTTGATCAGCGTCGATTTGCCGCAGCCGTTCGGACCGAGGATGGCCACGTGTTCACCGACTCCGATCTGCAGATCAATTTCGTGGAGGACGGTTTTCTCGCCACGAGCAACGGATACGCGCTGCATTCGGAGCAGCGGGAGGTTAGCAGGTTGCATCTAAACGAATTCGTGATTGTAGCAGCCAACATGGCGAGGGGACGCGTTTGCCCAGTTGTAAACGCTCGGTAAATGGATCGTCACACCAACCCGCTAGGCTCAATACAGCACTTCCTTCAGGCCTTCTAATGTTTTCATCCAAACAGTACCTGCTTGTCTTCATGGCTTTGCTTTGTTCGCTTCCAACGCCGGCTCAATATGTAACGGGCCGCGTGGAAGGAACTGTGTTCGATGCAACCGGCGCCGTTGTACAAGGAGCCACCGTTCGGTTGACCAGCGAGGACACAAACAGAACTCGCGAATTCGAGACCGGAATGGATGGCGTTTACTTCTTTGCGGCATTGCCGGCTGGACGCTATCGAGTGAGTGTCGATAAAGCAGGCTTTGCGACGGCCACGGCCGATGTCATGGCGCTGACAAGCCAAACGACCACCCAGGACATCGGCCTGCGAGTAGGCGATCAACCGACCACCATCGAAGTGGTGGCCGAGACGACGCCACAGTTGAATAGCTTCGAGCCGCTGCGGTCGGTAACTCGCGCCACCTTGGAACTGCAGACCTTGCCGAATGCCGGGCGGAACATCATCAACGTGATCTCACTGTCTCCTGGTGTGATCCCGACGTTCAATCCTCGCGGTGGGCAACTGGTGACACTGACGGGGGCGCAGGCTGGCCAAATCTCGGCCAATGGCGGACGGTCCAAAGCGACCTCCCACCAGCTGGATTACGTCGACGCGAACGACTGGGAGTTCGGCGGCATCGCGCTTGGGACGCAACCAACCCCAGACATGATGCAGGAATTCAAGATTCTGACCAACAACTGGGCGGCTGAGTATGGCCTCAAGGCGAGTGCTCAGGTGATCATGGTGACTCGCACGGGAAGCAACGCACTGCATGGCACGGCCTACAACTTCCTGCAGAACAGTGCGCTGAATGCTCGCGATTATTTCGACCGGACCGGCGAGTCGACGCCTTTGCGCCAGAACATCTTTGGGTTCACCGTTGGTGGTCCGGTGTGGAAGGATCGCACGTTCCTGTTTGGTGGATACGAAGGGCGCGAGACGCGCGGTGCGGGATCGACGGTGATCGCGACCTTGCCGACGGCGGCCGCTCGTGCGACGGCGACGGATCCAGCTGTTCAACAGACTCTGCAATTGCTGCCACTTCCGACCGGTCCCGGCCCGAATGCGAACGTTGGCACTCTCGCATCGCAGCTGACGAGCCCATCAAGCAGCGACCAGTTCATCGCTCGCGGAGATCATTACTTCACGTCGAATCACAGCATCGCGGCGCGCTACTACCAGAATGTCGGGACGGCATTGAACCGGCTTGCCGGCGGAACGCTGCCGGGCTTCGACGCGACGTTCGATCCTGTGGGCCGCAACGCGATGGTATCGGACACATGGGTCATCGGGCCGCGCTCGACGAATGAGCTGCGAGCTGCTTACGGACGCTCGAGCGCGCTGTTCCAGCCTGAGACCGACCCGGCAACACCGCGTTTCGTTGTCACGGGCCTGGTCAGCTTCGGAACGGTGAACAACTGGCCGCAGGGTCGCATCTTCAACGTGTACCAATTGAACGATGTGTTCACGCACGTGCGCGGCCGTCACATCCTGAAAGCCGGTTTCGACTTGCGACACATCCAGGACAACTCGGTGAACGATAGCAACCGCCGTGGCGTGTACACCTTTGCATCGCTGGACGATTTTCTTCACGGCCGGTTGAGCAACTTCACGCAGCTCTATGGCAACACTTATCGCGGGTTTCGAACCAATTTCCACGCGTTCTTTGTGCAGGACGACTGGAAGGTGACACCGAGTCTGACGGTCAATCTCGGACTTCGCTACGAGTATCAGGGCGGCCTGCGCGAGGTGAACGGATTGCAATCGGTGCTCGATCCGAGTCTGAATGAGGCGGTAGGACAGGCCGGCACGGGAGCACTCGGCGCTTTCCGTCGCGATCAGACGGTGGTGGACAGAAATCCTGCCCTTGTGGCGCCGCGCTTCGGCTTCGCATGGCGTCCCGGGAACGGAGATTGGGTGGTGCGCGGAGGCTACGGAATCTACTTCGACTCGGCCATTTTCAACGGTCTTCAGGCGGGACGTACGACGCCGCCGACCAATTACACGGGCAACTTCGCGGGATCGCAGTTGACGGGACCCAACGGGCTCGGTGCTCTGCTCGCGGGGACGGCGCCAGTGCAGCAGCAGTTTGCGACGCAGGTGGGAACTTTCGGAACGCTTCGCAACTTCGGTCGAGTTGTTTCCAGCTTGCCTCAGTTGCGCAACCCGTACATGCAGCACTTCAGCTTCGGTGTTCAACGAAAGTTCGGGGATTCACTCGTGGCGGACGTGAGTTATGTGGGCACGAAGGGAACAGCGTTGACGACCTATGGGCCTGCGAACTCTGTGCTGAATCGCCCGGCTCCAGCGACAAGTCTGGCAGATGAACAGACTCGGCTTGCTGAGTTTCAAGCCGCAGTGGGCCGGCAGAATGGCGAGAACAATACGCGGCTCGATCCGAGGTTCAACGATGTCGACGTGCTTCGGGATAACGGCAGTTCCATTTATCACTCGCTACAGACCGAAGTTCGCCAGAGCTATCGGTGGGGTTTGACGTTCCGCGCTTCGTACACTTGGTCGAAGTCGATTGACAACTCCTCGGACTACAGCCCGGGGCAGAACCCGGTGGACACGAGCTTCCCGCAGAGCCAGTTCAATCTGCGGTCGGAGCGCGCGGTATCCTCATTCGACATCCCGCACCGCTTCCTCTTCTCGCATGTGTGGAACATCCCGGTGTTCCGTGATCAGCGGGGCGTTGTCGGCCGGATCCTCGGCGGCTGGACGTTCGCGAGCGTCAACCAGGTCCAGTCGGGCATCCCGGCGACGATTCTCGCGGGATCGCGACTTGGCATCGTCGACACCAACATGGATGGGAACCAGGTGGGCGGTCTCGACAATGCTCGGGCGAACTGCACGGATGGTGTCGGATTTGAGTTTGGGAATCCTGCGACGATCCCGGCCCCGGCTGCTCGAGGGATCGGGAACAGTGCGAACACTTCGAATTTCCGCTACACCCAGCCTTTGCTTGGCAACAACGGAACGTGCGGTCGGAACACGTTCCGCATGAACCGGCTGGTGAACTTCGACTGGACGTTTGCGAAGCAGATCCGGCTGTTCGAATCGGGTCCGCTGGGATCGGGTCCTTACGGCCTGGAGTTCCGCACTGACTTCTTCAACATCTTCAACGTGCCATTCCTGACGGCGACCGGAAACGAGTGGCGCAACGTGTCGAGCCCGCAGTTCGGCTTGTACAATGCCGCGGGTCCGGCACGGCGAATCCAAATGGCGCTCCGGCTGACGTTCTAGCTCAGTTTTGTTTCAGCGGGTCGGCACGGTAAGATGGTGTTGCTGACCCGCCTATCTTCCCCGGTCGTCTAACGGTAGGACAGCGGCCTTTGGAGCCGTGAATCGTGGTTCGAATCCATGCCGGGGAGCCATACTTTAGATTCAACAACTTACGAGACAATCGCGGTGTTTTTGTACAGATTTTGTACCGACCCTTCCACGCCGTGCGGCCGAACTCATTGATGCTGCTACAAAAGCTCGCTGAGCATGGATTCGAAGTTTGGAATCAGAAAGCACGCCGTTGTGAGATAAGAAGCCATCGCGGTCCCTGGTGCTCGGCGCGCTGTTGAACTAGAAATCGTTCGCCGAGCGACCCCGGCCAACTGCCTTCTGACGGCAAGCGTTCAATT
>DASQVJ010000516.1:0-3644 GCA_035640835.1 Bryobacteraceae bacterium | reverse complement strand
GTCCGCAGCCCAAAGTCGAGCGACATGTGGCGAGGCCTTAGCTTGCGGATCAAGCTCCTCGAGGGGAACCAGCTTTCGCGAGGCTACACGGACTTCGTGATCAGGACGCCAGCTTAGAAAGAGCCGGCGAAGTTCCTTAGCTCCGTTCGATCCGCGCGGGAGCACGTGAACCGAGACCAGTCCCTCGAGATCGTGAACGATGGCGTTCGTGCTACCCAGGTCCACCACGTACAAAGGTGCATCTTTGCCTGCTCGGTGAACGGCGTTGCGTACCATGTAGTCGGTCCCGGATATCGGCTCAGGGTGATCTCCCGAGATCCAAAGCACAGCAGTCTTGGGTTGCTTCAGTGCCTCTAACAGAGCCTGCTCCAGCATGTGCCCTGGTTCCACGCCGCCACCCCATTCTTTTTTAGAAGGCCAGGGCGCCACACCATCCCGGGTCATCAGCTTGATGTCAGCGGCGATGCCGGGAGGAATGGCTCCGAGCGCCTCCTGGATATCGGAACGGTACGGAAGCGTGGCAGCGGTGGCGTCGATCAATACTTTCACGCGTCTTGGAGCACCGGTCGGCTGCGTCACAAACTCCTGCAACACGTCCATCTCGGGCCGGTCTTTCCCTTGTGTCCAAGCCAGGGACCATACGGGCGACCAATTCACTCCACGCACTCGGATTGCGCCGCGGTCCTTCGACCACGAGCCTTGAACGATCCTGGCTCCCTCACGGAAGCTGCTCGTGAGGCCCGCGGATGCTGGCTCGATCTGCCCTTTGGACTCGATCCACGCGAAGTGTTTCGCATCCGTCGCGTTCGACAGGTTGCTGCCGACGATCTCCGGGAAGCTCAACATGGCCGTGTCGCCTCGGTCTGTGGGTATGAGTGGAGCCGTGATCCCGATGCGGAACTTCATCGTTTGATACGGTTCGATCGGGAAGCATTGGACCGATATGCGGTCCCCGCCGTGCGTGGTTACAAGCAGGGGATCCCTGCGAGTCGCAACGACGCTCTCGTAAGCTCGGCGCACCTGCCCTTTTTCACCGAAGGCCGCTTCACGTTCTGTACCTGCAATCCAAAGCGTTGCGCGGCTCACGACGCTCTGGGGAGGCAGCAGAATCTCGAGTCTGCCCTCCTGGCGAAACGGTTCGTTGTTTCGCAGCACCATCGTCCATTCCAGATAGCTGAGCGCCGCCTTTATATCCACACGGCCGTCAACGGTGGATGAATCTAGGCTCACGATGGTAGTTGCCTCGCGCTGCATCGGTACGCCATTTGCTATCGGAAGTGAATCCCGCCAGTTCCACGGTCCTGAAACTGGCGCTTTGCCGGTCGCGAGAAAGTGCAAGCGTCGAGCTTCGGAGGGATTCACGGGCCGTTGAAGCGATACCCATGCGATCACGTCGTTCACAGAAATTTCAAGCCTGTTGGTGGCAATTCTGGCTAGCTCCTGGCTCACCGGGTCGCTTCCAAGAATGCGGTAGCCGGTGTCCCGAATCCAGCGAATCTCGGACTTGACCAGCGAGCCACCAAGGCGAGCGGCTGTTTGTGGGATTGCAAGGAGGAGCAACATTGCAAAACCTGACAGCAAGCCAAGCCAGATGCATTGGGGCACGCCCGGCAGTCGCCCCCAAACACGAAAGAGTCCCAGGGCCACCAGGAACGAAATGAGCGGTGCCAGTACAAGGATCGGAAGACCGAAGGGAATCCCGAGAATGGCGAAAGGCGTAAGCGGGACGAACAAAAGCGCGTAAAACAGCGCGATCGCAGCAGCGAACCCCGTTAGAAACCCGTACGCATTCGCATGCTGGATTCGACTCGCCTCGAGGCCCTTCCAAGAAGCGAAGATCCCGAAAGGAACCATAAGCACGAGGACGAGGTGCCAAGGAGTGGGTAGGGTGTTGAAAATGAATCCTCGCCCAAGTCCCGTAAACACTTCGAAGGCAATCGCGGCTATTGGCAGCAGGATCCCACCAAAGACCACGATCGACGGATTTATGGCCTTGGGCGGCTGAACCGAGGTTGACGAAGTTTCGAGCTGAATCATCCTAAAAGTACTTTACGATAAAAAGTAACCATTTTGGAAGAGAAAAATTGCGGGTAAGATAGCAACATGAATCGCCGTGATGCTTTGAAGGCTGGCGCCGTCGCCGTGGCCTTACCTGGCTTGGCCCCAGCCGCTCCTCAATCTGCGCCTGCGGCGTCGTGGACGCCATCGCTGTTGTCAGAGCATCAGAACGCAACGGTCATCGTGCTCACCGACTTGATCATTCCGACGACGGACACTCCGGGTGCCAAGGACGCGAACGTCAATCGCTATATCGATCTATTTCTGAAGGACGGAGGCGAGGGCGATCGTGCGCGCTTTCTGAATGGTCTCGAGTGGCTCGACACGTACACGACCGCACAACATGGCAAGAAGTTCATCGAGCTTCCGAAAGCCACGCAGATCAAGGTTCTGGAGGTCCTGGATAAGGGCGAGAGCCCGGCTGTCCAGGAAGGCCACGAGTTCTTCCGCCTGGTCAAGAGCATGACCGTGCGCGTCTACTACAACACCGAAGCGGGCTTTCGAGAGCTGAACAAAGGTGGTCGCGTGCCCGGGACATTCGGGTGCGGGCACAGTGGCAATCACGCTTGAACTATCCGGATTCTGTCGAGTTCCTTTACGCGCTGGGGAACGAGTATAAGAGCTTCAAGCTCGGCCTTGAAGCAATCAGCAGGCTTGTCGAGGCGCTCGGAAATCCGCAGCGCCGATTCCGAGTCATCCATGTTGCGGGCACCAACGGGAAGGGCTCCACGTGTGCCTTGATGGACTCGAGCCTGCGCGCTGCGGGCTATCGCACGGGACTGTACACATCGCCGCATTTGGTTGAACCGACCGAGAGAATCCAGGTTGGGGGCCGAGCCGTATCGAGCGAACAGTTCGCGGCGGCCTTCGCCGTGGTCCACGAGGTCTCTGAAGAGCTCGTGCGTAAGGGCGAGCTGCCGGCGCATCCGACCTACTTCGAAACGGTAACGGCGATGGGTTTTGTGCTGTTCCGTGATCTGGATGTGGATGTCGCAGTCGTGGAGGTCGGGCTCGGCGGGCGGCTGGATGCCACCAACGTCGTGGAGCCCGAGCTGTGCGTGATTACGCCGATCGACTTCGATCATGAGCGCTGGCTTGGAAGCAGTCTCGAGGCGATCGCCGGCGAGAAGGCAGGCATCCTGAAGACGGGCGTTCCGGCCGTGTTTGCGGCTCAGCGCTGGGAGGCCGAACGAGTGCTGCAAGCCAAGGCCGAGGAACTCGGTTGCCCGGTGATCCGAGCGCAGAACATACCCTGCAAGGTGGAGTGTGTGGACGCCGAGAGCAACGAGATCACACTGGACGGCGTTCGCTTGCACGTTCCGTTCGCTGGGGAGCACCAGATCGTAAATGCCACTACGGCGTTTGCAGCGCTGCGCCATTTGGGGGTGCCGGCACAGGCTATCGAGAAGGGTTTTGCGCAAGCTCGCTGGCCGGGGCGGCTGGAGGTCGTCTCCGAAAGGCCTCGGGTCCTGCTCGATGGCGCGCATAATCCAGCAGGCGCTCGCGTGCTCGCGGCCCACATCCGGCGGTTCTATCACGATCGCAAGCGGTGGATCGTGTATGGTGCGATGCGGGACAAATCGGTC
>DASQVJ010000515.1:0-4833 GCA_035640835.1 Bryobacteraceae bacterium | reverse complement strand
ACAAAGGCCGGCGGCTCGCAAGAGAGTGGCTGCTTCCGTTGTGGGAGATTGCTGAAGATCCTGTGGCGTGGTGAACGCATCGAGCTTGCCGTCCGCAAGCACGGCGATGCGGGTGCCCAATCTCATCGCTTCGGTCACGTCGTGTGTCACGAACACCGATGTTTTGCCGAGCGAGGCTCGAAGCTCCAGAAATTGATCCTGAAGATCCCTTCGGATCACCGGGTCGAGCGCCGAAAACGGCTCATCCCAGAGAAGCACGTCCGGGTCAAGCGCGAGAGCACGAGCAATACCGACCCGCTGCCTTTGACCACCTGAAAGCTCGCGAGGCTTTCGACTCCGATAGACAGCCGGTTCGAGACTGACCGCCTGGAGCAACTCGTCCACCCGAGTTCGAATGCGACTCGCTTCCCACCCTTCCAAACGTGGGAGCAAAGAGATGTTCTGCTCCACGGTCATGTGCGGAAACAGACCGACATCCTGAATCACGTATCCGATTCGACGGCGAAGCGCCAGTAGGTCCCAGTCGTTTACGTTCTTGCCGGCTACAAGGATCGCACCCGATGTCGGTCGAAGCAGTCCATTGATCAATCGCAGCGCGGAGGTCTTACCTGATCCGCTGCGTCCGAGCAGGACCACCGTCTCGCCCGCCATCAGCTGAAAGGTCAGGCTCTGGAGGATCGTGCGTCCTCCCAGGTTCAGCGTGACCTTATCGAATACGATGTCAGCGCTCACGTGACCCTGAAGGATCGTCCACGGTCCACAGACACTCCGCAAAGGGCCACTCGTGGTCAATCCAAGCGTCCTTATGTGCGAAGCCCGATTGTGACGCTAGCGCTCGCAAGTCGCCGATGGTGTACTTGTGCGAGTACTCGGTAAGGATGCGCTCGTTCTGCTCGAAGTGAACCGTGAGATCGAGCGCCTTGATTCGTACGGTCTGCTTCTTTGTCGAGGTCGCAAAGATCTCGACGCGTTGCTCGGAAATGTTGTACTCGGCTTCGTGCCGGAACGATCGCAGCTCGAAATCTGCTCCTAGTTCGCGATTGATCCTGCCCAACAGGTTTAAGGTGAACGCCGCCGAAACGCCCGTCGGATCGTCGTACGCGTCCAGGAACATCCGCTCGGGCTTCACCAGATCAGCGCCCAGCAGCAAAGCATCCCCTGAAACCAGCATTTCGCGCAGCGTCCGCAGAAACCGGACTGCCTCTTCGCCTTCGAAATTACCGATGGTGCTTCCCAGAAACAGCAAGAGCACAGACTCGCCTCGATTCCTGCGCAGCAAAACCTGCAGGAGCCCATCAAGGTAACGTGCCTCGACCGGCACGACCCCGCACACGGTGTTTAGCTCCAGCTTTGCGCGTTCCAGCGACGTCGCCGAGACATCTATCGGGTAATAGATTGATGGGTTCAATGCCTGCAGCAAGGGTCGTGTCTTTCGTGCGGACCCGCTCCCAAGCTCCACGACATAAACAGGATGTTTGGCGAGACTTCTCGCGATGCTGCGCGCGTAGGTTGTCAGCAGACGTTCGTCCGCGCGAGTCAAGCCGTATTCCGGAAGCTTGGTGATGGCCTCGAAGAGCGCACTGCCGAGTTCGTCGTAAAGATATACCGACGGTAGCGATTTCTGACCCGGCTGCGTCAGGCCGCGCCGAACATCATCGGCGAGGCTCGAGAAAATTCCAGACTGCGGTGCAAGGGTGTTGATCGACATTAGAGACTCTCGGCGAGGCGAAACGTCGCGTAGGCGTACGGATAGTCAGCACGAAACCAATTGCGGAAGCTACGCCTCAGGAATCGAGCGGCTGTTCGCGGCGATGCACCCTTCAACACGAAGTGCTCGCCATCGAAGAAGTCTTTTGAATAGCCGGGATAGTATGCACGCTCCTTGAACCCTTCGAACGGCCCGAACGGAGTCGACGTCCATTCCCAACCGTTCCCGGCCAGTTGTGCAACGCCGAAGGCACTCTCACCGGCAGGGTGGGCATCCACCGGCACCGGATCCCACGCTGCAAAATCAAAGTTGCCAAGCTCGTTACTTGGAGCTTCGTCACCCCACGGGTAGCAGCGTTCGGCTCCTTCGGGCGTACCGAAAGCGGCTCGGTGATATTCCGCCTCGGACATCAATCGCTTTCCTGCCCAAGCTGCGTACGCGGTCGCCTGTTGATGGGTCACGTAGACCGGCCCCGTCGGGGGCAACGGAACACGCTCGAACATACCGCGCAAGTACAGGTTGCCACCTTCTTCGTACCAAAAGATCGACGGTGTTCCGCCCGCCTTCACGAACTCGAGATAGTCACCGTTGGTGACTTTGAATTTTTGCGCGCGAAACGCACCGGCATGCACCTGATGCTCGGCAAACTCGTTGTCCCAACCGAATCCGTTCGAGCGCCCGAGCGTCGCTATGCCCGCGGGAATGTTCCTCCACTGTTGCTCAATTTTCGACCGGCTGTCCACAGCACCCCGATTTCCTGGTGAACGCTTCTGATCGTAGGGGACGTTATGCAGAAGATACGCGAGCGTTTCGGCATGCATCAGGCGATGCTCGAGAGCCGTGGAAAACAATTCATCTTCAATAAGATTGAAAGCCTCTTCAAGCCGCTCGCGGCATTTGTCGCGATATTGCATGACCTCGTCGAGCGACGGCCAATCACTCGGCTGGTCCGCGGGTAAGTGCGACGAATCAGGGTCGATACCAAACGCAAATAGCTTGTCGAACGACGGATGAAATGCACGCATCCCAAGGGCGCTCGAGATGAGATTCCAATCGAAAGCTTCCACATGTCCGACGTAGAAGATGAATCGATGCCTCTGCGCAACGGGGCGGTCATAAAGCGCTTGCGGAGAAAGGATTCCGAACAACGCATCCGTCTGTTGCCTCGCTGTTTCCAGGCAACTTAGCCTTTCGGCGGACCGTTCATGAGCATGCGAGTGAAGCTCAGCAGGCAGTGACATAGAGACGAATCGCCCAGTACCCGATCTGATTCGATTAAGTGGCGTTAAGTTTCAAGCGTTTCAACGTCTGTTATAAATAGAGCTTCGGGCACACTTTCCGCAAACCGCTCGACACCTTGCATGGGGTTTCAAGTCCGTCCTACTCGTGAGTTCCTGGTGCGCCCCGCGTTACCAGATTCAATTTTCCGTATGTCCGAGCTGGCCTACAACTTGTTGTGGGCATGGGACCACAACATACGCTCTTTGTTCCGCCGCCTGGATCCACAGGTCTGGAAATCAGTTGGGAACAATCCTGTTTTAATGCTTGGGCGCGTGAGCCAGGAAACGCTCGAGCATGCCGCGAACGATACTCGTTTCCTGGCGCTTTACCGTCGCGCTTGTGAACGCTACGACGCGTACATGGCTGAGCACAAGCCGCGCGACCACAGGATGCTGGTCGCATACTTCTCGATGGAGTATGGACTAACGGAATGCCTGCCGATTTATTCGGGAGGTCTCGGTGTCCTCTCTGGCGATCACCTGAAGGCTGCAAGCGACGCGAGCATTCCGCTCGTCGGCGTCGGTCTGCTATACCAGAAGGGCTATCATCAGCAGTTCCTGAATCCCGATGGCTGGCAACAGGAACGCTACCCTATCAACGATTTCTACACCCTTCCCGTTCGCCCTGTTCTCGACGCACAGGGGCGTGAAGTGAAGGTCAGTGTTGCCCTTCCAGGAGCTGACGTCCAGATCAAGGTGTGGCACATCGATATCGGTGCCACCAAGCTCTACTTACTCGATACCAACACCCCCGAAAACGAGCAGCGCGAGGATTACCGGGACATCACGGACTCGCTTTATGGCGGCGATATCCACACACGCATCCGTCAGGAGATCGTGCTTGGAATCGGCGGCCTGCGTGCTCTGAAGGCTGTCGGGCTGCAGCCCACCGTCTTCCACATGAACGAAGGCCACTCGGCATTTCTCGCGGTCGAGCGCATCCGGCTGCTGATGGAGGAGCAGAGGCTGAGCTTCGACGAGGCTCTCGAAGCGTCGCGCCACGATAACGTTTTCACGACGCACACATCAGTCCCGGCAGGCATCGACCTGTTCGACACCGGCCTGATGTTCGACTACTTCCAGGAGTACTGCCGTAACTCCGGTGTGAGCTTTGAGCAACTGATGAGCCTGGGAAAGATGAATCCCCACGATCATCAGGAGCGGTTCTCGATGGCGGTTCTCGCAATCAAGACTTCCAACTATCGCAATGCGGTTAGCCGGTTGCACAGCGAAGTGTCGCGCGAGATGTGGCAGAACCTGTGGCCGAGAGTTCCCGTAAATGAAGTGCCGATCACCTATGTCACCAACGGCGTACATCTGCCGACGTGGCTCAACGGCGACTTCGCGATGCTCTATGATCAGTACCTTCAGCCCGACTGGCGTGATCGCCACGTCGATCCCAAGATTTGGGATCTGATCGAAGACATTCCGGATCAGGAGCTTTGGGAGGCCCACCGGCGTCGCAAACGTCGCTTGATTACGTTCATTCGCGAACGCCTGGCCAGCTTTGCCTCGCAACGGAAATCGCCGGTGTCCGAGGTTAAAAGGCTCGCCGATGTGCTGGATCCTGAAGCATTCACCATCGGCTTTGCTCGCCGCTTCGCCACGTACAAGCGCGCAACACTGATCTTCCGCGATGTAAACCGGCTGAAGAAGCTTCTGAACAACGATGAGTTCCCGGTTCAGATCGTGATTTCCGGTAAGGCGCACCCGAAGGACCACCCCGGCAAAACTTTAATTCGAGAAATCGTGCAATTATCGCGCGATCCTGCCTTCTCCAAGCGTCTAGTGTTTGTGGAGGACTACGGCATCGAAGTCGCACGCGATCTGATTCAGGGCGTCGAC
>DASQVJ010000514.1:0-5389 GCA_035640835.1 Bryobacteraceae bacterium | reverse complement strand
CTTGACGCCGCCCACCGTCGAGTCGACGAGCTCCGCGGTTTCCTCGAGTGAGTAGTCGAACACGTCCTTCAGGAGCACGCAGGCGCGCTCCTTTGGAGGGAGAGCCAGCACCAGGTGCTCGACTGCCCGGTCAAGAATGGGGCCAACGGAATCGGCAGGCATGACGGAGTCCGGCTCCGCAGCGGCGACTTCCGCCTCCTGACGAACCTGGCGGCTGCGAAGGAAATCGATGCATCGATTGTGTGCGATCCGGAACAGCCAGGGCGTCAGCGGGCGGTCTTCATCAAACGTGTCGAGCTTCCGATAGGCATGGAACAGCGCGTCCTGAACGACGTCCTCGCCATCCAATACCGATCCGGTCATACGAGAACAGTAACGGTGCAGGCTGGGCCGGAGGTGGGTGATTGTTTCGAGGAACGCGAGGTAACGCGCCTCGAACGGACCACGCGCGTCGATTCCGATGGAATCATCCATATTGACCTTTACGTTGCCCGTCATACTTTGGATACGGACGGAAACTCCGTCGTTCGGTCCCTGGATTACAGACCTGCGTTGCGAGCGGCGACTTTCGCGATACTGGACCAGTCAAGGTTTTCCTGACCTAAGGCCATCGCTGACAGGAAATGGTCTCGGATCAGACTGGCCATTGGCATTGGTGCCTCGCACTCTTGAGCCGTTTCAAGCACGAGCCGAATATCCTTTAAGCCCAGACGTAACTCGAAGCCCGCCGGCTCGAACCGTTCATCGGAGATGATGCGGCCGTAGTTCTCATATATGGGAGAGCCGAAGAACGCATTCATGACGTCGAGGAACCGATGCGGACCCACGTCAGCCTTTCGAAGCGTCGCCATGGCTTCACCGATCGCTTCCAACACGCAAGCAATCATGAAATTGCCACACAGTTTCACGGCGTTTGCGTGCCATGACTCGCCTCCTGCAAGCAATGTTTGACGACCCACAGCTTCGAAGAGCGGCCGTAAGCGCTCCACGAGATCGGGTGGACCGCCGGCCACTACGAGGAGTTTCCCTGCCTCGGCAGCGTCCGGACGGCCAAATACCGTTGCGCTGATGAAGCCTTGTTGCCGCCGAGCATGTTCTGCCATCAATCGGCGAGCCATGGCAGTGCTGATGGTACTCGAAGAAATGTGAACGGCACCATGCGCCAGCGAAGCTGCTAAGCCGCCTTCGCTGAATACAACATTCTCAACGGCAGAATCGTCGCTCAGCATGGTAAAGACGGCTTCTGAAGCACGGCAAAGTTCCGCAATCGAAGGGGCGACCTGCGCGCCTTCTTTGGCGAGGGCCTCCGCTTTGTCGCGGGTCCGGTTATAGACCCAAACCTGATGACCGGCACGAAGCAGACTACGGACCATGCCGGTACCCATCTTTCCGAGTCCAATGAATCCGACCTTCATCGCTACAGGTTAGCGCTCTTGGCCGATTTGCATTTACAGCGTGAAGTCTCGCCGCCTGGAGCAGGTCGCTTGCACTCATAAAAGAAAGTTGCTGAAATCTGTTCCGGCCGAGTGCGCCTCCTGTCTGAGTGTTTGGTAAGAGGGACCGGGCGAAGGCCTGGTCAGTTCAGCTCTTCAGGCAGGGAAACTCGGATGCACTTAAAATCACTGATCACACCGGTATTGGCCGGCGTCTTCGCTTTCATCACAGCTTCAAGTTCGGCGTCGGCCCAGGTGACGCTCTACGGGTCGCTCTCAAACTTTGACCTTGTCAATGACACGGGTGAGACTACCCACGGCTTCGAGATCGACTTTGAGGGGGCCAGCGGAATCTACAGCTACTACAACTGGAACCGATATGGTGCTCCTACCGTGACGCCTCTGCCAAGCGGCAGCGGAATGCGGATCCGCTGGGCCTCCGCGTACGACGCGGCGACCGGAAGGTGGGTGACCGGGACTCCGGCGGCGGTCAACCCCACACAGATGACGGGACATCAATGCATTGTCGGGACGGCCGGTTACGACACCGCGGGTTGTGAGCACTTTGGAATCTCGGTGTTAGGGAATGCGACAAGGAAAACGTATCGCTGGCTGTTTGCCGATCCGAATAATCCCGGGCAGTTGGTCCCGGCGAGTTCGCTGGTTCAAATGGTCACGCCGGTGTGGAACGTCGTCCCGCCGAACGCTCCTGGTGAAGCACCGGCTGTCGTGGCAGTAGTGGAGCCACCCGTTCCACCTCCGCCGGCAAAGCGCTACGGTGTGGCGCAGTGGATGAAGACGTACAAGACGGAAATTGCCCGCCAAGTGAATCTGGAGGAACTGGTCGCCGACAATCCGGTCGTCCCTGAAGATGAGTCGCACGTCGAGACGGCATGGGACCTGCTCCAGAGCGACATTCAGGATGCGGGCGGGCGGCGCCGGCAGAAGAGGGGTTCGCTTAGCGGCGGAAGTCATGCGGTTGTTCGCCGGTTTGAACTCTACAAGTTCACAGGCACCTATGATCCGGTGACCAACCAGGCGATTTGCCTCGACGGCACCTGCACCAATCCTGATCCTTCTGAGATCGGAGCGTTCATCGGAGCTGAGAACGGCGCGGCCAATCTCAACGCTCCTGACTACTACCCCGTGACGGTGAGTGTCACCGGCGACGGACAGGTATCGGATTCGACGAGTCAGATTCGTTGCCCTGGAACATGCACGATGTCGGTGAAGGCGGGCTCGGCCGTGACCCTGACGGCTAAGGGGGCCAAAGGAGTCTTTAGTGGCTGGGGTGGCGCGTGCAGCGGAACAAGTGGGAGTTGCACGATCAATGTGAACTCGGACGCGCCAGTGACGGCTACGTTCAAGATGCCTTACAGGCTGGTTCTCAAGACGAATGGCTCGGGTGCGGTGAGCAGCAATCCGAGCGGTTCCAGCTTCCTCGAGGGCACGGTGGTGACTGTGACTGCCACCCCGGGTGCTGGTGCCACCTGGAAGGGCTGGACGGGCGGAGGCTGCAGCGGGCTCTCCCTCTCCTGCACCGTGACGATTTCTGCCGACACGACGCTTACGGCGAACTTCCGATAACGAAACGTTCTAGCTCGACTTGCGACCCGCAGGAAGCTTCCTGCGGGTCTCTTTTTTTTGTGCCTGGCATTTTCAACAGCCTGAGGGTAAAAGTCCCTTGTGCCGGATGCTTGCGTCGGGTTGCCTCAGGAGGACACGCAATACTCAAATAGAGAATTGCATTCGATGGTTTTTGGTGTGAAGCTGTGGTCTCTTCCAGCAGTCCTCTGCTGTGTGGTGACGTTTGCAGCCGCACAGGCTCAGCCTGCCGCGGAACTGGCACGCCTTCGATCGCTGCAGCAATCGGGAAAACTGCCCGATGCACGATCGAGCTATGAGAGCCTGCTGCGGTTGCCGTCACTGGATGATGCGACGAGAGGGGCGGCGCTGCTGGAACTTGCTCGCATCGATCTCGCCTCGGGTCGTTATCAGGACAGCATCCGCCAGGCTGAAAGCTCGGCCGCGCTGTTCCGAAAACTGCAGGATCAGACGAACGTCGCAGCAGCGATCAACACGTCCGGAGTCGCGCGGTTATATTCGGGAGACTATGCCGGAGCGCTGCGTGATCAGGAGGCAGCTCTTAACATTGCGCGCCGGACGAACGATCAGGCCAATCAGGTCACACGACTGAACAATATCGGGAACGTTTACTACTTTCAAGGACGGTATTCGAGTGCGCTTGATCGCTATTCCGAGGCGATGCAGATTGTAGTTCAGGCTGGTGCGCAGCCGTGGGTTGCAGCGCGAAGGCAGTTGACGACCGCGAATCTGGCGACGGTGTATCAGAGACTCGGGTTATATGACCGCGCTCTTGAGAGTTACCGCCAGATGAGAGAGAGCGGCGAGGCGCTACGGCCGTCTGAGCAAGCTCAGGTCTTCGCCAATATGGGCGCGCTGTACAGGCGTCTGGGCGATCCGGTGAAGGCTCTGGAACAGTATCGCGCTGCGCAGGCGTTGTATCAGCAGTCGCATTTCAGGTCAGGGGAGATTGCAGTGCTGAACAACATCGGAATTGCTCAAGTGCTCGACCTCAGCGCGCTTGCGGAGGGGCTGAAGACTTTCAATCAGTCGGTAACCCTTGCAACAGAGTCGCAGGATCGTCCCCTATTGCTGCACTCGACTCTATACCGCGGCGAGACGCTGGCTCGCATGGGCGAGTGGGATCGTGCGCGCATCGAGTTCGCCGCAGCTCTCCAGCTTGCCGAATCGCTTGGCTCGGCGGAGGAGAAGTGGAAAGCGCTGTTCGGTCTTGCCCGATTCCAGTCCCATGAAGGCAAGCTCGCTGACTCGCAGAAGCTGCTGCGGGAGGCTATTGCCGTCATCGAGTCGCTGCGGTCGGAGATCGGAAGTGCCGTATCGGCGCGAGGGTTTCTCACGGACAAGCGGCAGGTGTTCGATGAATTGATCGGCCAACTGATACGAGCGCCGAATGTGAATACCGCTGAACTGTTTACTCTGTTCGAGCAGTCGCGTTCGCGAGGTGTGCGGCAACGGGCGCACGGCGACGTTCATGTGCCGTCACTGGCGCACGTGCAGGGAGCGCTTCGTCCTGAGCAGGTCATGGTCGAGTACTGGCTGGGACGGGACGGTTCGGCTGCTTCAATTACGATCACGTCGGCCACTGCGGAGCTTCGCCGCCTGAAGACGTCATCGGAGCTGAAGGCAGACATCGGCAGACTGGCGGCGTTGCTCGCGAGACCCGAAGGTGATAGCTGGCAAGCTTTGGCCGCGAGCGTTCGAGAGCAACTGCTGCCTGCTTCGGCGAATCACAATCAGCACTGGATCATTGTGGCCGACCGCGAACTCAGCCTGCTGCCCTTCGAAGTGCTGCTGGGTCCCGATGTCGAGGTCTCATATTTGCCGGCTGCTGGATTCCTGATGAACTCAGAACACAACGGACGAGGGGTTAAGCCGCCGTGGTTCTCGAGCTTTCTTGCCTTCGCCGATCCGAGGCCGGCAGCGGCGGGCAATGACGTGGGCTCGACACTAAATCTCGGGCCTTTGACCCGAGCGGAAGACGAAGTGGAGTCGGCCGGGAGGAGCCTTGGAGGTTCCACCGAGATTCACACCGGACCTGACGCATTGAAAAAGTGGTTTCGGGTAGCACCGGTGGTCCACCTGGCTACACATGGGCGTGCTGTGCTGGAGGATCCGGCGCGGTCATGGCTACTATTTGCGCCATCGGCGGGCACCACGCAGCGATTCGAATCTCTCTTCCTGCCGGAGGTGGAAAAGATGAACCTGCGTGGCGTGGATCTGCTGACGGCCTCGGCTTGCGAGACAGACTCAGGTGCGATTCAGGAAGGAGAGGGTCCGCGGAGTTTCAGTAGGGCATTCCTCGGCTCCGGTGTTCGAACGGTTGTCAGTTCACTGTGGCGCGTTGAAGATGC
>DASQVJ010000513.1:0-4720 GCA_035640835.1 Bryobacteraceae bacterium | reverse complement strand
ACGGCCTGCGGACCTTTTTGCTGGAAGATCCATTGCACGATGTCGATCTCGTGGGCTCCGAGATTGGTCATCTGTCCGCCTGAATAATCCCAGAACCAGCGGAAATGGTAGATGCCGCGCTTCGGGTTATACGGTCTCTTGGGCGCGGGTCCGAGCCACATGTCGTAGTTGAAGTCGCTAGGGGCGGCGGCATCGGGCGGCGCGCCGAAACCCGGCAGGATATTACGGAACGAACCCATCCGCACCGAGGTCACCTTGCCGATGTAGCCCGAGCGAATCAGATCGCGAGCCTTTTGGTAATGAAGCCCGGAGCGTTGCTGTGTTCCGACCTGCACAATCCGGTTGTGCTTACGAGCTACATCAGTCATCCAGCGCCCTTCGCGCACAAAGAGCGTCATCGGCTTCTCGACATAGACGTCCTTCCCGGCCGCGCACGACATCATCGTCATCATGGCGTGCCAGTGATCGGGCGTGGAGACAACGACCGCCTGAACGTCCTTGTCGTCAAGAAGCTTGCGGAAATCCGGATACGCCTTCGTGCTGCCACCGCCGCATGCGGCGACGCCTTGCTCGAGCCTCGGCTGGTAAACGTCGGACATTGCCACCATTGCGACGTCCTTCTGATTCTTGAAGTCGTGGACGTGCTGGGCGCCGATTAAACCGTAACCTATGAAGCCGACTTGAACGCGGTCGTTTGCTCCAAGCACGCGTGCATAGGACGCAGCTGAAAGAGCTCCAAGGAACTGACGGCGACGTATGAACATTAGGACACCTCCCGCGGAAGTGTCGCGATTCTATCATTGATGTAGCCCTTATGCCTTCATCTGCTCCGTCTGGGATCTTAGACTCAGGCGACACCCATCTTTTCGACGTGCGCACCAAAGCGCGCGGACCCCAGGGATCGATTCCAATTACTCCGGAGATGCTGTTGACCCGTCCATCAGGGGACCTGTTCGGGTTGACCCAGGATGCCGGAATGGGTTGGGATCCCTCAGCGCTCGGCGGCAAGGAAGTACTGATCTTGAGCACGCACGGAGGTGTTCGAGCAGCCGATGGGAGTGCGGTCGCTCTGGGCTTTCACACAGGGCATTGGGAAGTGAACCTGCTCGTGCAAGCCGCGGCCGAGGAACTGAAGGCTCAACGCGCCGTTCCGTTCGCCGGCTACTGCACCGACCCTTGCGACGGACGGACACAGGGCACGGTCGGCATGTTCGACAGCCTGCCGTATCGCAATGACGCAGCCCTCATCTTTCGACGTCTCATTCGATCGCTGCCGACGCGTTCGGGCGTGATCGGCGTCGCCACCTGCGACAAGGGCTTGCCGGCAATGATGATGGCGCTGGCCGCGCAGCACGACACTCCGACGGTGCTGATCCCCGGCGGCGTGACGTTGATGCCGGAAGAAGGCGAGGACGCCGGGCGCGTTCAAACGATCGGCGCGCGCTTTGCGCATGGCATCATCACGCTCCAGGAAGCGGCGGAAGCCGGCTGTCGAGCTTGTGCAACGCCGGGAGGCGGCTGCCAGTTCCTGGGAACAGCGGCGACATCGCAAGTGGTTGGCGAGTCCCTCGGCATGTCGTTACCCCACTCGGCTCTTGCGCCCTCGGGGCATCCCGTCTGGCTCGATATGGCGAAGCGGTCTGCGCGCGCTCTGCTGGGCATGATCTCGGATGGCGTAGTGACGCGGGACATCCTGACACCGAGATCCCTCGAGAACGCGATGGTCTTGCATGCGGCGTTCGGCGGATCCACGAACTTGATCCTGCACCTGACGGCCGTTGCCTTCATGGCGGGACTGCGGCGGCCGGAAGTTTCCGACTGGACCCGCGTGAATCGCCAAGTGGCGCGCATCGTGGATTCGCTGCCAAACGGTCCGCGCAATCATCCGACGGTTCAAGTTTTCCTGGCCGGCGGAGTTCCCGAAGCGATGCTTCACCTGCGCGAGGCGGGCCTGCTCGACTGCTCGGTGCGGACGGTCTCTGGTGGCACTCTCGATGACAACCTCGATTGGTGGAAGGACTCCGAGCGCCGCTTTACACTGCAGCGGATGTTGAAGGAGCGCGATGGCGTCGATCCAAGCGACGTCATCATGGGCCTGAGCAAGGCCAAGTCTCGAGGCATGACATCGACGGTCGTGTTCCCTGTCGGTAATCTTGCGCCGGAAGGATCGGTGATCAAGAGCACCTCCATCGATCCCTCGGTCGTCGATCCGGACGGCGTTTACCGGCATCGCGGTCCGGTCCGAGTCTTCACCTCCGAGCCGGCGGCGATTGCCGCGATCAAGGGCGGCCAGATTCGAGCCGGCGACGTCCTGGTGCTAATCTGCCGAGGTCCGATGGGCACGGGCATGGAAGAGACGTATCAGCTGACGTCGGCGTTGAAGTACCTCGAGTTCGGCAAACACGTCGCATTGCTGACCGATGCCCGGTTCAGCGGGGTCTCCACGGGCGCCTGCATTGGCCACGTGTCGCCCGAGGCTCTAGCGGGAGGTCCGATTGGACACCTCCTTGAAGGAGACATCGTGGAGATCATCGTTGATCGCGACCGGCTGGTTGGGTCCGTCAACCTGGTGGGCCAGGACGACGAGATCTTCGGAGCGCAGAAGGGCGCCGAGATTCTCGCTTCGCGGGCGGCTCGACCGGATCTGCAGCCCGATCCGAAACTTCCGGAGGACACCCGGCTTTGGGCGGCGCTTCAAAGAGTCAGTGGTGGCCCTTGGGGCGGCGCCGTTTATGACATCCCGCGAATCCTGGAGGTTCTGGAAGCCGGGATGAAGACGTTATCTGTCCAACAAAAATCGCGGGGTATGGCTGAGACACGATAGGTGTAAGACCCTAGTAATCGCGGCCTAAGTCTCACGCTTTCAAACATTTGGCTTGTGTCCGATACGTTTCACCGTTAAAGTGATTTCTGTACGGTGGGATCTACGAATTCCGCCGACCACATCGGAGGAAGTTGATGAAACGTGTCTTGCAGGTCGCCTTTCTTGTCGTGGCAGCGGCAACATCCTCGTTCGGAGCACAGTGCGTTGCCGACAATTTGACAGCATATACGATAGGCGGATTCGTGTGCGAAATCCCGACGGCCTACGGTACCGTGCAGTTTGGGAACTTCAAGCAGATCTTGAACGGCATCAACGGAATCGGTGCCGGTGAGGTGGTGCCAACAAACCAGATCACAGTCAACCCGCTCGGCGCGGGCTCGAACCTGTTTGGATTCGCGTTCGGTGCGAGCTTCCCTCGCGCCACGAACCCAAACACCTTCTCAGTGACTGGCACCGAGCAGTACATTCTGTCGCTCTCGTACACGGCCCTGGTGCTGAATGGTCCGGGTGTGCTGTTTACCCAGGCGTTCGTAAACGCGACAGCGCAATCGAATGGACCGCAGGTGGGCTCGGCATCCTTAACGAAAGACATCTTCTACGGAACAAATCCGGCACCTGACTTCTTCGGTCCGGTTTCGGCCAGCGCCAACGTGAACGACGTGCAGGTGTTCTCGGCGCCTGCGGTTTACAACCCGCCTCAGGTGGCGTTTGCCGCCCGTGACCTTCTGACGATCCAATCGAACAACGCGGGCGCGTCGGTGAGCCAATTCGGTAACCTCTACAGCCAGGTTCCGGAACCCGCTACGTACGCGATGATCGGCGCGGGTTTGCTCGGCTTAGCCTGCGCAAGACGTCGTCGCCAGGCTTAGTTGTCTACTCCCTCTCTTCCTCCAGGGCCGGACGCTTTTTGTGCGTCCGGCTTTTCTCTTTCTACGGGCCTTACGGAACAGCCAGTTAGCGATTTTGTCGTAAACTGGTAGTTTCCCCCGATGAATCCCTCCGAAGCTGACCTGAAGAAGACCGTTAATCTGCCTCGGACCGATTTCGCGATGAAGGCCAATCTGCCGCAAATGGAGCCGAAGCTGCTCGCGCGGTGGAAGGGTGAAGACCTGTACGGCCGCATCCGAAATGCCCGCGCTGGACACCCGAAGTACATCCTCCATGACGGCCCGCCGTACGCGAACGGGAACATCCACCTGGGCCACGCGTTTAACAAGTGCCTGAAGGACTTTGTAGTGAAGTCCAAGACCATGGCCGGGTTCGACTCGCCATATGTCCCCGGCTGGGATTGCCACGGCCTGCCAATCGAGATCAAAGTCGATAGCGAGCTTGGCGGAAAAAAAGCGAAGATGTCGGTCGCCGAGATCCGCCGAGCCTGCCGCAAGTACGCCGAGAAATACGTTCACCTGCAGTCGGAGGACTTCCAGAGACTCGGGATCCTCGGTGACTGGAACAACCCCTACCTGACGATGGAGGCCAGCTATCAGGCCGTCATCGCCGGCGCGTTCGTGGAGTTCCTGGACCAGGGCTACGTATACAAGGGTTTAAAACCGGTGAACTGGTGTCCGACGGATCGGACGGCGCTCGCCGAGGCCGAGGTTGAGTACGAGAACCACACGAGCCCGTCGATTTGGGTTCGTTTCGCACTTAAGTCTGACCCGCGCGCGATCTCGCCCGAGCTCGGTGCCCGGCCGGTCTACGCGATCATCTGGACCACGACGCCCTGGACGCTTCCGGCGAATCTCGGCATCGCATTCCACCCTCGCTACGAGTACATCGCGATCACGCATGAGGGGGCGGACTACATCATCGCCAAGGACATGCAGGCGCAAGTTGCCGAGGCGCTCGGTTGGGAGCCTGGCGATCCGGTGGCGACATTTCCCGGCCGTGCCCTCG
>DASQVJ010000512.1:0-6703 GCA_035640835.1 Bryobacteraceae bacterium | reverse complement strand
CTCGAGCACCTTTTTCTTCGTAATCTCGGGCGTGTCGATGCCGATCGAGTACGTCGTAACGGGCGCGTCCTTTGCGTCCAGCCCCAACATCTTCCAGATCGGAACTCCGAGCTTCTTGCCGGTCCAGTCCATCAGCGCCGTGTCGATCGCGCATTTCGCCGCCCAGTTGCCCTCCACTTTGGCAAAAACCTCGCGCATCACCTTGCGATACTGCATCGGATCGCCCGACTTCAGCAGCGGACCCACGCTCTCGATCGCCGCCTTGGCCCCTGCGGCATCCTCGTGATATCGAACGATCGGCGCGCCCTCGCCGTACCCCGTGATTCCGTCCTTCCGGTAGGCGAGCTGGACTTCGTCCCGATAATCGCTCGATGACATGACGGTGGTCCAAGTCTGACGTAACTTCAGCCGATAGATCTCGGCCCGAACGTCCGAGCCCGATTTCGAGGCCTCCGGAGAATATCCGAACGCCGCGTTTGCCCCACCAACTGCCCCCAAGAGTGTACGTCGCGTCATGCTTAAACCTGTTATCCTGAATATCTCACGAAAGCGCATGGCAACTCCCGGAACGTCGGGACCCACGTCGCTCCCTGCGCCATTCAAAAGCTACGAGGTCGACGAAGCATACGATGAGATGTTTCTCGCCGAGACAGGTCCGAGACCTCACTACAAGGCTCTCTTCGAAGCCCTCCTGAGCATGCCGGCCGACGAACTCCGTCGCCGCAAGCAAGCTGCAGACCTATCGTTCCTGCATCAGGGCATCACCTTCACGGTCTATGGCCGGGATGAAGGCACCGAGCGCATCTTCCCCCACGATCTGCTCCCTCGCATCATTACCGATAAGGAATGGAAGCAGATCGAGCGCGGTCTCACCCAGCGAATCACCGCACTCAACGAGTTCCTGAGCGACATCTACCACGAGCAGCACATCCTCAACGACGGTGTTGTTCCTCGAGAGATCGTTTATAGCTGCAAGCAGTTCCGGCGCCAGATGCGCGGCATGCACGTGCCCAACAACATCTACGTCACGGTCGTCGGTTCCGATCTCATTCGCTATCCCGACGGCCGATTCGTCGTACTCGAAGACAATCTCCGTGTCCCGAGCGGTGTCTCGTACATGCTCACCAGCCGTCAGGTGATGAAGAAGATTCTGCCGGGTCTGTTTCAGCATTGCGGGGTGCGCAGCATCGATCACTACGCCCAGGAACTCCTGGCGACGTTACGATCCCTCGCACCCGAGAACCGGCACGAGCCCGTCATCGTCCTTCTCACACCCGGTGTGTATAACAGCGCCTACTTCGAGCACGCCTACCTCGCACGTCAGATGGGTATCGAACTGGTGGAGGGCCGCGACCTTGTCGTCCACGACAACGTGGTCTACATGCGCAATACCGAAGGTCTCCGGCGCGTCGACGTAATCTACCGCCGCATTGACGACGATTTCATCGATCCGCTCGCCTTCAATCCCGACTCCATCCTCGGAGTCGGTGGACTCTTCAACGCCTATCGATCCGGCAACGTCGTCCTCGCGAACGCAGTCGGAACCGGTGTTGCTGACGATAAGGCGATGTACGCGTTCGTTCCCAAGATCATCCGTTACTATCTCGACGAAGACCCGATCCTCGACAATGTGGAAACATTCCTCGGCGCAAACCCTGTCGAGCGCGACCACATCCTCGACAACCTTGAAAAGATGGTCGTCAAATCGGTAGGCGAGTCCGGCGGTTACGGCATGCTGATCGGACCGCATAGCACCGCCCAACAACGCGCCGAGTTCCGCGAGCGAATCCTCGCCGAGCCCCGCAACTATATCGCCCAGCCGACCATCCTGCTTTCCCGCGCCCCCTGCTTCATCGATGGCACGGTGGAAGCACGACATGTCGATCTGCGTCCCTACGTTCTCTTCGGTCAGAAAACCACTATCGTGCCCGGAGGGCTCACACGCGTTGCCCTTCGAAAGGGATCGCTTGTGGTCAACTCCTCACAAGGCGGTGGCAGCAAGGACACCTGGGTACTCCACGAATAGCCATGCTTTCCCGAGTCGCCGACAGCTTGTATTGGATGAGCCGCTACCTGGAGCGGGCCGAGCACGCCGCCCGTGTACTCGATGTACACCTGAATCTTGCGTTAGACCACTCAGCCGATTCCGCCAAGCTCCGTTGGCATCGGATCCTCACGTGTCTGCTGCCAGGCAGCGTCAAAGCGGGGCCGAACGAAACGACGAGCACCATCGAGTCCCTGGTGTTCAATACTGCGAACCGCAGTTCCATCGTCTCCTGCATCATGGCCGCCCGCGAGAACGCGCGCCAGGTTCGCGAGCAGATCAGCTCGGAGATGTGGGAACAGCTCAACCGCCTCTATCACGACGTGCGTCGCGCCTCCATTGAGGACGTGCGCGATTCCCAGCCGACGGAGTTTCTCACCGCCGTGCGCGAACGAAATTACCTTTTCCAAGGCATCGCCGATTCAACGATGAATCATGGCCAGGGTTGGCACTTCATCCAGCTCGGTCGCTACATCGAGCGAGCCTGCGCCACCGCAACTCTCCTGGACGTGCACTTCACCGACTTCACACGTTCCCCTGATTGGGACACCCCGCAGGGCGAACATCTCGAATGGGTCGGTTTGCTGCGCAGTTGCACGGCGTTCGAGGCATACTGCAAGGTCTACACCGCCGAGCTTCGCCCGAGCCGCATCGCCGAATTCCTGTTGCTTAACGAGGAGTTCCCGCATTCGGTGCGCTTCTCGGTCGAGAACATCCAGCGCGCCTTAAACGCGATCTCGTCCACATCACCGACGCGCAAGGCCGATCGCCCCCGTAAACTCGCTGGTCGGCTCGCGGCCGCTCTCACGTTCACCCAGATTGATGAGGTCCTCGCCGGCGGCTTCCACCAAACGCTCGAGAATGTGCAACGGCAATGCCAGCAGGTTCATGGCGCCGTTTATCAGATCTATATCGCTTATCCAATCCAGTCGGCGCTCGAAGCCTGAGCAGCCACGGAGGACTTCCAACTATGTTCTATTCCATCCGTCATGTCACCAGATTCCGCTACTGTGGACCGGTAAGCGAGAGCATGATGGAGGTGCGAATGCACCCCAGAAGTGACGGCAACCAGCGCTGCCTGTCGTTCCAACTGTCTGTGCATCCCCGAGCTCGAGTTTTCCACTACCGCGATTACCTGGGGAACTCCGTCCATCACTTCGATGTTCCCGGTCAACACACGCAGCTCTACATCATCGCCGAAGTATTAGTGGACGTGCAGCCCGCAAATGCCTTGCCTTACTCGTTGCCCGCGTCTGCCTGGGACGACCTCGACCGCATCGTCGCCGGGAGCGACTACTACGAGATGCTCATCCCGAGCCAATTCTCGAAACCAACGCCCGCCTTGCTCGACCTCGCTAAGAAACTCGGAGTCGAGCGTCGCGACGACCCGCTTCGTCTCCTGCGTGAGCTCAACGCCGGCGTCTATCACTGGTTCGACTATGTGCCTCGCAGCACCAAGGTCGACTCGCCAATCGACGACGCCATCGCTGCCGGTCGCGGTGTCTGTCAGGATTTCGCACACATTATGATCGCCCTCGGCCGCGAACTGCGTATTCCATGCCGATATGTCAGCGGCTATCTCTTCCACGTTGGCGGCGACACGGAGCGTTCCCTCGAAGGCGCTACACACGCCTGGATGGAGGCATTTCTTCCGGAGCTTGGTTGGATCGGCTTCGACCCCACAAACAACACGGTTGCTGATGACCAACACGTCCGCACCGCCATCGGGCGCGACTATGCCGACGTGCCTCCCACCAAGGGCACTTACAAGGGAAACGTGGACAGTGAGTTGAGTGTCTCGGTTGTTGTCACACCGTCTGACTCGCTGCCGCCGCTCGATGACGACATCCGCCTCACCGACAACTGGTCGACTTTCTCCGCAGCCGACCAGGAGCTGGAACAGCAGCAGCAACAACAACAGCAGTAACAGCGATTAAACGGTAGCGGAAGCGCCCGCCTGTGCAGCCTGGTTCACGTCCACACCGAGCCGGTTGATGCCGTCAAATGATGCGACCTTGTAGCATTCCGCCAGGGTCGGATAGTTGAATACCGTCTGCACGAAGTAGTCGATCTTGCCGTTGTATGCAAGCACCGCCTGCCCGATATGCACCAGCTCGCTCGCGCCTTCACCGATTATGTGAACGCTCAGCAACTCACGCGTCTTTGCGTGGAAGATCAACTTCAGCAAGCCTGTGACGTCCCCGATGATCTGACCGCGCGCGATTTCCTTGTAGCGAGCCTTCCCGACCTCATACGGCACGCCGTCATGCGTCAGCTCTTCTTCCGTCTTGCCGACCATCGAGATTTCCGGGATTGTATAGATCCCGAAAGGAAACAGCGCCGGATACGACTTAGCTTCCACCCCGAACGCATGACACGCCGCCAGCCGGCCCTGCTCCATCGAGGTCGATGCAAGACTTGGGAACCCGATCAGGTCGCCGACCGCGTAGATGTTTTCCACCGAGGTCTGATAGTGCTCGTTCACCGTCAATCGGCCGCGATCGTCGGCCATAAGACCCGCGGCTTCCAGATTCAGTTTGCGAGTGTTTCCTGTGCGTCCGATCGAGTAAAGCGCCTTGTCGGCGACGATCATCTTGCCGCTCGCAAGCATGATGCGCACGTGCTCGCCGTGCTCATCCTTGTACGGCTCAATCGAGCTCACTTCTTCGCCCAGCCGCATCGTCACGCGATTCTCGCGCAGCTGATACGTCAAGGCGTCCGCGATCTCCTCATCCACGAACGGCAGCAAGCGAGTGCGCTTGTCAACCAACGTCACTCGCACTCCGAGCGCCGCGAACATGCTCGCGTACTCGCAGCCGATTACGCCGGCACCCACCACCACCAGCGTTCGTGGCAAGCGATCCAAACGCAGGATGTCGTCGCTCGTGATAATTTTCCGGCCATCGAAGGGAATATGTGGATCCATCGTGGCTTCGGTGCCGGTCGCCAGTACAATCTTTTCGGCGCTCACATGTGAAAAGCCGTGATCCGTCAAGTGATCCAGCCGCAGCGTGTGCGCGTCGATAAAAGAAGCCGCCGCGCCGATCAACTCCACGCGATTCCGATTCAGCTGGAACCGCGTAACGTCGATCTCATGGCGGATCACCGTCTCGGTGCGCTGCAAAAGATCTTCAATCGTGATGTTTTGCTTGACGGTGTAGGAAGCGCCGTAAAAAGTGCGCTCGCGAAAGCCGGATAAATCCAGCACCGCTTCGCGGAAGGTCTTGCTCGGGATAGTCCCGGTGTTGACGCTGACTCCGCCAACTACCGCTTTCTTTTCAATGACAGCAACGCGCTTGTCGAGTTTGGCTGCCTGTATGGCAGCGCGCTGCCCAGCTGGTCCGGAGCCAATTACCAGCAGATCGTAATCATGGTTGCATTCGAGCATGGCTAACAGCGGGAAGACCGCCGATTACCAGGATAGCCGCAGATCTGCACTTCGCCGCAGGTGATCCTACCTGTCGACGAGGTGCAAGCCCTTGTGTATGGCGTAGAGCGCAAGCTCCAGGCGGTCGGAGACACCAAGCTTGTCGAAGATGTTGTGCAAGTGATTCTTCACGGTCTGCTCGCTGATGAACATCTTCTCGGCCATCTCTTTGTTTTTGTAGCCCTGCGCGACCAGGCTCACGATCTCACGCTCGCGCTGGCTGAGAGGCGACCGTTCGCGAGTCTTGGCACCACCGCCAATAATCTCGGTCGGCGACGAGAACTGCCGCATAACCGCTGCCGTCGTGTGAGAGTCGAGCCAGATTTCGCCCGCATGCACCTTGCGGATGCTCTTGACGATCAGGTCCGGCGCCGTCTGCTTCAATACGATACCGGAACATCCGAG
Organism: Bryobacteraceae bacterium; assembly: GCA_035640835.1. Lineage (GTDB taxonomy): Bacteria > Acidobacteriota > Terriglobia > Bryobacterales > Bryobacteraceae > DASQVJ01. The sequence goes on along the minus strand of DASQVJ010000512.1, from coordinate 827 downwards.
CTTCATTGCCTGCACGAACTCGTTCTTGTCTTCCGAAGCGGTGAGGATGATCACCTTGGCGCGCTTGTGCAGCTGCTGAAGCGCTTGCAACGCGGACAAGCCGTCCAGGTTTGGCATCCGGAGATCCAGAATGACGACGTCCGGCTCCTTTTCCTGAACCAGTTGGAGAACTTCGCGTCCGTCCGAGGCCTCTCCAACTACCTCGATGTCCTCTTCCAGGCTGAGAAGCTTTCGTAAACCGTCTCGCACAAGCGGATGATCGTCTGCGAGCACAACCCGGATCGTAGTCGAGGGAGTGCCTGCTCCGTTGGGAGGCAGGTCATTCATTTCAAATCCGTTTGCCATACTGGTCCTCATTCTATTGGCCGCCTAGTACCCTTTACAACCCTGCACAAGCATAAGCTTCGAGTACTAAAACACCTAGCGTGTCTAAGGCTTTTAGGGATACGAATCCGGGTTCTGGAGGGAGACGACGTCCCCCGAGCTATAACCTAGGCGCGCCACAACAGCCTTCCATTAGACAGGCGCTACTAATACACCGGCGGGACGCGGGCTGCCAAGATACACGACGCCCACCTCAGACATTCTCCCCTGTAAGCTTTAATCGATAGTACCAGAACGCTAAGGTTGTGCAAATATATTCATGCATTCTTAATTAGTTAGGGAATTTCCGGGTTGCTGCCCGTCTTACAACAATGGTGCCTAAACTCATCCTGCTCAGCGCAGTCGCCGTCGTTCTCACAGCCCAAACCCCCGAACCTGGCCCGCAAGTCGGATCCGTCGCCCCGGGCCTTTCCCTTACAGATCAGTACGGGGTGACCCAGACC
>DASQVJ010000511.1:0-5770 GCA_035640835.1 Bryobacteraceae bacterium | reverse complement strand
TGAATCCTCTGCGCGTGCCGTCGAGTAGCCGGAGTAAGAATCAGCGTCGGGCTCCGAATACGGGTAAGACGGGTAGGGCATAACGCCCGTATTGACGCTCGTCTTACTGCCGCCGGAAACCATGGAGGACAGCAGAAGTCCCCCACCGAATGCCGCACCGAGAAACATGTACGGATGGCGGTCAAATTGAGCCTTCCAATCGGTTGTGCGTCGCACTCGCGATCCTAGTTCATCAAGATCGCGGCCCAGCTCTTCGCGCTGACGGTCGATCTGTTCTACGATTTGGTCTGAGTTTTGATCCATTCCACGTTCTCCTTTACGGTCTCCAATGTCTTTTCGGGTTTGGGAGTGAACTCTTTCCACTCACCCTTGCCCTTGCTGTAGAGGGCGCCGGCGACAATTGCCAGCAATACTCCGATAATCCCGGCTGCGGCCCACATCGGCATCCAGTTGGCGAGACCGAACATGAGGGCATTCAGAAGAAACAGGACGGCAAACAAGCCGACCCCAGCAGCGATGCCTAGATCGCGCCCCGCGCTGATGGCTCGGGTAGCTTCTTCCTTTACCTCTACGCGTGCCAAGCGAACTTCCGACCGCACGATTTCCTGCAGGTTGCCAATGATCGATTTCACTAGCTCGCCGAAAGATCTCTCGCGTACCATGTCCTCACCGCCTTCGTGCGAATACATGCCGAACTGCCCGCCAGCTTGTCGGCCCGTATCTTCCATGGCCACAACTCCTTATGGCCGGAGGCGTTGGCCCCCGGCCAGTTCCTGCAACTTTCGATTAATCGCGGCGGCGCAAAGCGGTTCCTAAGAGGAAGCCAAACGCAGCCGCCGCAAGCAGCGATTGCCCCGGATTGCGACGCACCACGGTTTCGAGGTCACTCGCCATTCCACGCGCATCGTGTTCGCGAAGGTAGTTGGCAGTGCCCTCGAGTCGATTGGCAGCAACATCACCCCACGAACCAATGCGAGAGCCGCCGGAACGAAGCGACTGCGCGGTGGACTGCAGCGCGCTTGCCGTCTTTTCACGACCTTGCTCCACCTTATCGAGGGCCGTGCGGCCGTATTCGGAGGCCTTGTCTTTCAGGTGATTTGCCGTGTCTGCGAGTTTTTCTTTGGCCTGCGAAGCCATTCCCTTCGCTTGGGACGCGGCCTCATTTATCTTGTGGCGAACATCCCCGTGTGGGTGCTCTTCAACACCTGTCGGGTTTGTCGTGCTCTGGGGCACGTATGGATCCATGCTGGACATATCTCCTCCATGACGCCGAAGCTTCGGCAACCTATGGACGAAAATATGAGGAGTGGTGTGTCAGGTGAGTGACGGCAGCGGTAACGGTGAACTGCTAAACGAGGGCTGCGTCTGCCTTGATCTCGACTTCGCTCGCCTTCTCGGCTGGTTTCCGCGTTGGTTTTTCGAAGTCCTGCTCAGACAGGTACTGCCGCAGATCTTCTTCCGATCCATCGAAATAACTGTCCACGAACTCGCGTAATGCAAGCCTTCGTAGCGCCTCGCGGCTCATGAGCGGGGTGTATACGAACGAGCGGCCAACTTTCGACCGCTGCACTCCTCCACGTCGAACCAGGCGGTCGAGCACCGTCATCACCGTTGTGTAGGCCAGCGCCCTGGAAGGCGCCAGATGCTCGCGGACTTCGCGGACGCTCGCTTCCTCCAGGATCCATAAGGCTTTCAGACATTCAAGCTCGAGTCGCGGTGGTATGTCTCTGCGATCTTTAGCCATTACGACGCAGCGCTCCTAGTAGCTTTTCTCCGAGAATCGAGGTAGGCCTCGGCGCCGGTTGTTGATGCGGCGGGGCGGGGGAGGGCGGCACGTTCGCAGTCGGAACGGCTGGCTTAGGCGGAGCGTTCGGAACTTCCGGAGCTGGTTTCGCCGTCACTGTGGCACCGGCTATCGTTGCACTCGCCTTGCTTTCCTCCGATGCCGCCAAAAACCGATTCATCTTCAGAACAGGACGCTCGAGCGATCCCACGTAGCTCGTCCATTCACCTTCCACCAACCGATCTTTCTCGAGCGCCGCACGCATGCATTCCATCTTGGAATCCATGTTGTCGAGATGGTGAAGAAGCAGGGCCTCCGGAAAGAGCGGTGTCTTGGGCGATCCATACTCGAGCTCGCCGTGATGACTGATGATCATGTGCTCGAGCAACGACTGCAGCTTGGGCGGGAAGCCCTCCATTTGCCGCGCCTTGTCTCCGATCATTCGCACGGCAATCAACATATGCCCCAACAGCTGGCCCTGGGACGTGTACCCGAAGCTGCGGTCGTACGTGAGCTCCCAGATCTTGCCGATGTCGTGCAACACTACTCCCGCCAACAGCAAATCGAGATCAACGAACGGATAATGGCCAGCCGCCACACGCGCCAGCGTGCAGACCGACAGGATGTGCTCGAGCAATCCTCCCAAATAGGCATGATGGATGCTCTTCGCGGCAGGCGCGATCCGAAGTCTCCGGCAGACATCAGGGTCCTCTAACACCAACAGCAACAACTGCCGAAGGTGCGCATTCCCGATCCCACGAACGATGCTGAACAACTCCGCCATCATCTCATCGCCATTCCGGCGCGAGGTAGGGAAGTAGTCGGTCAGATCGATCAGTTCCTCTGTCTGCTTTTGGAGCTTGTGTACGGTCAGCTGCAAACGGTTTTGGAAAACCTGCAGCAGTCCTCGTACCTTGAGGAAATCATCGCGCTCGAACGTGTACATCACCTCGGCGGCGTTGTCCCACATCTTGGCGTCAATTTCGCCGGTTCGATCGCCTAGCACCAGGGATAAATAAGGCTCACCGGTCTTCTTCTGCCGGATATCTTTGTGTTGGACCAGGAATGTGGCCGTTATAATCTGGTTCGGCTGCAGCTCACTAACGTACGGAGATTTCATGCAGCTTAACGGCTCTTCGAAGTACCTTCACCGCTTGCGTTGGTGCCGGGCATGGGCACGATGCCAAGTAGGCGTTTCCTGCGCTTCTTATTGGCGACTTCCTGTTTCGTAACTGTTTCGGGCTTCAACTGACCTGGATCGCTCCATTTGGTTACCTTGCCCGGAGCCGCATTCACGTCCACATAGCCTTCTTTGATCTCGAGAAAGGCATCGCGCCGCAGCTTTGTCAGGTATTCGCGGACCGCAGGCTGCATCTTGGGCTGATACAGCATGTTCATAATCTGGTCTTCCACTTCTTCAAAAGGTGCAAGACCGGCTTTGTAACGCTCCTCGACTTTCAAAATCAGGAATCCCTTCTCCACTCGGATCGGATCGGTGACCGCGTTGCGTTCCGCATTAAACACGATCTGCTCAATCGCCTTAGAGATTTCGCCTTTCTTAAAGAGCCCAAGTTCGCCGTAGTTGCTCTTGCTGTCGGCGTCGGAGTGCTCACGAGCCAGTTCGTGAAACTTTTCGCCCTTCCTGGCCCGAGCAACGAGGTCGCGTGCCTTCTTCTCTGCCGCAGCCACTCCGGCGGCATCCTTGTTCTCGGTCGAAACAAGGATCTCGCGGAGGAACACAGATTCCTCTCGTTTGAATTCGTCAGGGTGCTTGTCGTAATACTCTCGAACGGTTGCGCGCGGAATCTGTATGTTCCGGCTCACTTCCTGGCCGATCACTCGGCGGGTGAGGAAGCTGTTCTTCATGTCCTGCCGCCAATCTTCGTACGACTGTCCCGTCTGCTCGCGTACGTACGACTGAAACTTCTCCGGATCGGCAATCCCGGTTGCGCGCTGGATGTCGGCAACCTGCTTCGAGACTTCGCCATCGATGTTGATGTTGAGTTCGCGTCCCCTCTGGACCAGCAAAAGTTGATCGATCTTATCCGAAAGGAGCAGCTTGCGGCGTTCGGCCAGCTCTTTATTGATGTCAATCCCTTTCGGCGGGCGCTGCCGAAGCTCCGTTTCCGCTTGCTTCTGAGTGCGCTCCAATTCCGTGCGCGTGATTATGTCTCCATTGACCTTTGCGACGATTTCTTCGACAACACCGATTTCGGCAGCAAACGCCTGAGCGCAAAACACGAGCGCGAGGGAACCACGAAAACACATATATGTCCAATTCTACAACGGTAGGAGAACTCGAGACCCAAAAGTCCTTATGATGGGTGAGCTCCCGGAGGTCCGGCCGCCTTACTGTTTGCCCGTCCACGGTTCGAGCATTTGGAAAATACCAGTCTTTACGCTTCGTCACAGGAACACAACAGCGGCGGTTAGGATCCTCCACCACCTCGAACCTATCGAGTCTTGCGACTCCGGGTCGATTTCGCTGGCGTCTTTCGCTTCGGCGGGGAAACCGCCGATTTCGTGCGGAGTCGTTCGAGGTAGTCGGCGTGAAGTTGGGTGCTTCGCGCAATGAAATCCTCTACTATCTCCAGTTCGCGCTCCCCATAACCGGACCAGAGCTTGAACATCTCAGTCTGCATCGGAGCGTACACCGCCTGTATTGGCGCAATCGCCTCGGGCCGAATGCGAACGATTTGCCGCCGGCGATCATTCGGATCAGCCTCACGGACCACGTAACCAGCCTTGACAAGCCGGTCGATTAGCGCAGTGACTGACCCGGACGTCAGGCCGGTTGCTCTCGACAACTCTCCGGCAGTGCATGCCCCTCCTCGCAGGTAAATCAGGTCCAGACTCTCCAGGTCCGTTTTGTGTAGTCCGAATATATCGGCAATCACCTCGCTCGCCAGGACGCTCTGTGCCCCCATTTCGCGAACCGCAACCCCGATGCGCTCGAGCAGTTCTCTCGCGTTTCCCTGCGACTTCTTGGGCATCGTGCTCGTGTCAGACCTGGCTGGCTGCTGAGAATGCGGCCAGCATAGAGACGGCCGTCAACACGTCGAACGGCAAGCGGAGTTTGCTCCGCCGCGACCATCTCCTCGCAGCCTCTTCATCAATGGAGTCTGCTTTCTCAAACGCAAGAGCTTTCGGGATGAAATCGAATGCCGACCAGATCCGCATGATGGCGTGGCTGGTGAGGGCGGTCAATAGCCAGATACGCACTCCCGGAACGTGCCATGCACTGACGAGGGCAGCGATCAACAGTAACTCGAAAGCCGTATGCGCAGGAATCCAGAATCGCTTCCGCGAGATCCCGCCACGATTCGGCTGAATCAGATCGGGCCGCCTCGGCCAAAAAGGATCGACGACAAGAAACTCATAAAGTCCGCCGCCGATCAGAACCAGAGCAAAAGCTGTCGCGGCACTCACGATCAGATTGAGATTGGGCATCGTTTCTTCAGGTACCTCGGAGATAGTTTAACGCTCAAGAATCTTGATTGTCAAGATAACACGCGGCCGGGCACGATGCTTCCCGGATGAGTTTTCGAATGTGAACGACAGCTTCGATTCTCAACCTCTCGAGCACGTAACGCGCTAGCATGTGGAACAGCCATGCCGCAGATGAATCGCAGGACCTTTATCGCCACCGGCGCCTTCACAGCGTCGAACCTAAACGCCTATTTCGCCAAGAGCGGCCAGGCGGGCGTCGATGAGACGCTCCGATCGGGCATAGCAAATCGCAAGATTCCTGTTGCCGTCGGAATGGCCGCCGATGCAAACAAGACGCTATACTCCGGTGCTTTCGGTAAACGCGATAGCTCGGGCCCTGCTGCGGCCGTCGATTCGGTGTTCAGCATTGCATCCATGACCAAGGCGATCACCACGGTCGCTGCGCTTCAGCTTGTCGAGCAGGGTAAAGTGAGCCTCTCCGAGCCAGTCTCGAAGCACCTTCCGCAACTGAACAATCTGGATCTTCTCGAAGGATTT
>DASQVJ010000510.1:0-5681 GCA_035640835.1 Bryobacteraceae bacterium | reverse complement strand
AAGGTGGATGCGTCCGACCGTCGGGTCGCGATTCTTCTGGCCCCTGCCGGTGAGCTTCGTCAAGTCACGAGCCTTTACGTTGCGGCCCAGGCCGATGCCGGCGGCAACTTTCGATTGCGAAGTTTGGCTCCCGGAAACTACAAGCTCTTTGCCTTTGAGCATTCTCCACAACTCGATCTCCGCAATCCGGAGGCGGTTGAGAAGTTAGACGCGCTTGGGGAGCCTTTAAAGATTGAAGAGGGCGCGACCGTCCAGGCGAATCCCAAAGTGATCACGGCGGCTCAGATGAGGGAAGTGCTGCAATGAAGCCAAGCCTCTGCTTAGTCCTAATACTCTTCATCTCAGTCGCGTCTGCTCAAAGTTCCGGAGAGATTCGGCTCACAGTGGTCGACGCGGTTACCAAACAGCCGATCGGCAAGGCGAAGGTCTCTGTCTATCTGGGCGCGTTGCGTCAGCCGCTTCCTCCCTCCGACCAAAGGGCCACCGTTCCGAAGACGCCGAAACCTGGAGTTACGGATCCAAGCGGGGTGTACGCATCTTCCGACGTATGGCCCGGCACATACAACGTGGCGATCAGCCATCCAAACTACACGCCTCAAGGAGGGACGGTCAACGCGGACATCTCGGTGAAGGAGGGCGAGGTTAGCCGCGTGACCATAGAGCTGACGCCGCTCGCGAGCATCACCGGCCGCATCGTCGATGATGATGGAGACCCGATTCCTGGCTGCATCGCATCGCTACGCGATCGAGAGAAACCCAGCCGTCACGTTCCGATCCTTGGGTCGACACCTTCAAACGAAGACGGCCAGTACCGCATTTGGGGTGTCGTGTCAGGGAAGTGGGTTGTAGTAGCGACCTGTGCGCGACCGATACTGGAGCCGAGGCGCCTTTCACCTGGACCTGATCCTCCGCCAACCGTTGGTTGGTTGCCGCAGGTTTATCCAGGCGGAAGCGATCTGTCGACGGGACAAGCCATCGAGCTGTTGCCGGCCACGGAAAAGACGGGCGTTGACTTCAAGATGAGAACAGCGCGTGTCTACGCGGCGAGTGGCAAGTTGAGTTCGGCGGATTGGGATTGGCGCAGCCGCGGCGACGTCAATTTTTACGTGACGCCCAGAAACCCTTTAGCTGGTCGGCCCAACTATCGTCTGAATTATCAGGCCGGAACTTGGGAGGCGAGTAATCTACTTCCTGGTTCCTACTCTGTCGCGATCGCCACCATGAACGATAGTCTGGGTCCAGCCGCTGGCACCTATCATGAATTCACGATTATCGATAAGAATGTCAGCGCCGACCTGCAACTGAAGCCCCCGATCAACTTCAGACCGAAAATCGTGTTTGAGGGCGAGACAAAAACGTCCAGCACCCAAGTACCCCTTCATGTGTATCCGGTCCAATCAAGCTTTCCTGGACCTCCACCACGAGTAGAACCCAAGCAGGATGGAACGGTAGAGGTTGTGCGAATGTTTCCCGGTCGATATAAGTTCGCCACACCACCCGGGCCACCGGGTTTCATCAAGAAGGTTCTCCTCGATGGTCGCGAGCTTCCAGACGGGGTGTTGGAGGTCACCTCCGGCACGATTGGTTCCGTCGAACTGGTCTTCAGCACACGCTTGGGTCGCATCCGTGTGAAAGGCAGTCCTGGAAAGCCCGTCCATTTGATCCACTACCACGAGGACACGATGACCGGCTCTAGCTCAACTGCGACGAACGCTTCGGGCAACGCTGAGTTTGGCAGCCTCGCGCCAGGGCAGTACCGCATTACCTCCAAGCAGCCTCAGTTGGGGGAACCTTCCGAAGCCGACAGCAAACTCGTGACTGTCGGCGAGGGCGAGACCCTGGAGGTGACGCTCCCGTAGCCGGATACGATGGTGGTTGTGCCTTCCACCGGCCCTCGTCGCATCGTGTGTCTCACAGAGGAGACGACCGAGACTCTCTACTTGCTCGGTGAAGAGGACCGGATTGTCGGCATCTCGGGATACACCTGCCGGCCTCCCGAAGCGCGCCAAAAGCCGAAGGTCTCCGCGTTCACGACGGCGAAGATCGAGCGCATCCTCGAGGTGGATCCCGATCTCATCATCGGCTTCTCCAATCTGCAAGCCGATATCGCTCGCGACTTGATCCGCGCAGGCAGGAACGTGCTCATCACGAACCAACGATCGATCGAAGAGATCCTCGCGACCATCGGCCTGGTCGGCAACCTCGTCGGCGCACACCAGAACGCATCGAACCTCATCGATCGTCTCCGCGCCGGGCTCGACGACCTCGCTGCATCGGCCGCACGATTCCCGTGGCGTCCCCGCGTGCTCTTCGAGGAGTGGATGGATCCGTTGATTAGCGGCATCCGATGGGTGGAAGAGCTGATCGAAATCGCCGGAGGTCAGCCGATCTTCCCGGAGCTCCGCCTGGAGCACGACGCAACGAAGCGCATTGTGGATCCCGCGCTTGTGGCGAGCCGCGACCCCGAAGTCATCGTCGCCTCCTGGTGCGGGCGTAAGGTCGATAAGCGGTTCATCGCAAACCGCCCTGGCTGGGACCAAGTGAGTGCGGTCGTCAAGCGCCACATCTACGAGGTGAAGTCGACCTATATCCTGCAGCCGGGTCCTGCATCCCTGACCGAAGGTGTTCGGCAACTGCACGCGATCTTTGCGAGGATGAATGGGCTCGTGCCGCTCGACTCGATTGCCCCTGAAGAGCGCGTCGACCCCGACCTTACCCGCGAGCTTGCACGTTCACATCACTAATGCGCGTCGCCATCGTCTCCGACATTCACGGCAACTTGACGGCTCTCGAAGCTGTGATCGACGACCTCGCCAATACCTCACCCGACGTGGTCCTGCATGGCGGCGATCTCGCGGATGGAGGCTCGAACCCGGTCGGCGTCGTTGATCGAATTCGTGAGCTCGGATGGCAGGGCGTCGGCGGCAACACCGACGAGCTTCTCTATCGGCCTGAGTCACTCGACGAGTTCGCACAAGGCGTCCCGCCCGAGAGACGATCGATCTTCATCATCCTCCAAGAGATGGCTCGGTGGACGCGGGAGTTACTCGGCGATGAACGGCTTGAATGGCTGCGCTGTCTGCCCATATCGCAAAACCGCGACGAGTTCTCCCTCGTGCACGCGAGTCCCGACAGCCGCTGGCGTGCACCGGGTCCAGGGGCCACCGATGCGCAGCTCGAGACAACATACAGCTCGCTCGACAGCCCCACGGTGATCTACGGCCACATCCATGAACCGTATGTTCGACACATGCGGGGCTTGACGATCGCAAATTGCGGCAGCGTCGGACTTCCCTATGACAACGATCCCAGGGCTTCGTACCTGCTGCTCGACCACGGCCGACCGAGCATCTGTCGAGTCGAGTACAACATCGCTGCCGAAATTAATGCACTTCGAAAATCAGGCTTGCCGCATGCCGAGTGGGTCGCGCACATGCTTCAAACCGCGACCATGCAGATGCCCTGATCACTCAATAACAACCGCAGTCCCGCTTGTCGCCACCATCAACATACCGTTGTTCTCACCAAGAACCTCGTAGTCGAGGTCCACACCCACCACGGCATTGGCTCCGAGTTCTGTCGCGGCCGCCATCATCTCGGCCATGGCTGTCTCGCGTGCCTTCCGCAGCTCTCTCTCGTACCCTGCCGAACGACCGCCAACAATGTCGCGGATGCCCGCAAACAGATCACGAAAAATGTTGGCGCCCATGATCGCCTCACCCGATACAACGCCGCGATACTCGCGAATCCTCTTGCCGTCCACACCAGGAGTTGTGGTTAGAATCATGCTCCGAGATACGCATCCGCATGGATGTATGTTCCATCGTCACCGCATCCACACGAGCCTCTCGGCACTTGTACCCTGTAAGCTATGCATGTTTTCGACGTGCGCCGGTTGCGCGACGTCCCCACAATCCTTTCAATTGTGCTTTTGCTCATGCAGGCGGCGTTGCCCTGGACGGCGAAGTACTTCGTCACCATGGACGGTCCGTCTCACCTCTACACGGCCGTCCTTGCACGATCCCTGTCGTTTGATTCACAGTCTCCCTACGCAGGCTTTTATGCCATGCGATCCGGCTTACCCACCAACTGGGGAGTCACCGCTATCATCAACGTCCTTCTCTTCTTCGTTCCAACCACCCATGTCGAACAGGCACTCGCGACTCTTTGCGTCGTGATTGGAGTCGCGGCATGCGCCTACCTGCTCTGGAGCTTGTCACCGGATACGCTTCCGCTGACGCCCGTTCTGAACGTGATCGCCGGTGTATGGTTCCTCTGGATCGGTTTCTACAACTTCTACTTGGGCATGGCCTTCGGTTTTTTCGCACTTGGATACTTCATCCGCAACGGACGACATCTCACCTGGAAAAAAGCCGCCGTTCTAGCGAGCCTTCTGCTAATTACCGCGATCACACACGTACTCAGCGCAGCGGTCTGTCTTCTTGCGATGGGCTTAGTCTGGTGCTGGATCTTCACTCGTTCATGGCTGGGATGTGAGCGAACAGTGGATGCGATGTCGATCCTGAAGCCGGCGGGCATCACGATTGTCACTATCATTCCCGCTTTGATTGTGCTCTCCTCTTTCGTCATCAGCGGCAGCGAAGCCCGGCAATCCGACCGGATGATTGCCTGGGCATTCAACAGCTTTCCCTTGCACATCTTCGCCAGCTCACAAGGACGAACGGGCGAACAACTCATCCTCTACCCCGGGATTCTCTGCATCATGAGTATCGGTGTGCTTGGGATGAGCAAGTTGGAGTGGCTTTCCGCACGCGGCGCCTTGGCCCTCGCTGCGGCGATATCGTACTTCCTCTATCTGTATTTCCCCGACATCGGCTTCGGCGGAAGCGAGGTAAAGATTCGATTCGTATGGTGCGTGGTCCTTCTGGCGACGATCACATCGCTCAGCACCGCCAAGATTCGAGCGCTTCGAACTCCCCTGAGCATCTACGTCGCAGTCCTGTTTCTCTTCCATCTGTTCGGTACTCGCGAAACCAACCTCACGAGCGTCAGCCGCTTTGCTGAGCAATATCGGGCGTCGCTCATGGCACTACGACCCGGCTCCACCGTGTTACGCGTGCTTTATCCAAACGACGGCGTGCGGCAGCACTTCCACATCGACCGAGCGGCCATGAATCCGCTCTACCACATCGACGCATTCGTGGCTGCGGAACGCAGACTCGTCGTGCTTACGGATTATCAGGCGCACGCGGGATACTTCCCGGTCGTGTCGGGCCCCCTGATCCACGAGCGTCGCGGTCAGCTATGGGCGCTCGAAGGTCCGGGTTCGACGGGTCCGGTTTCGGTGAACGAGCTGCGTTCCGTTCTCCCCAAACCGGTCGATTATGTTCTCGTGATCGGTGATGAAGGCGAGAAAGATCAGCAAGCCATGGTCGCGAGCCTTCAAGAGACAATGCGACCCGTGCCGGAGGCCTCTCAGCACGGCCTTCGCGTCTTCCAGAAGAAATAGTGCCTCCACGCATTGTTGTCTCCCTTCGTCATAGTCGAAGGGGATTGCATGCACCGTTTGCTTTGGCTGTTCCCGATCGCTGTTTGCGCACACGCTGGAGCGATTCACGGCATCGTGTTGGAGTACGCGTCCGGCCGTCCGCTCGCCCGCACCCGGGTCGAGTTACAACCTCTGGCAGAAGCGGGCAAACCCGCCGGCAAACCGCTGACCT
>DASQVJ010000509.1:0-10381 GCA_035640835.1 Bryobacteraceae bacterium | reverse complement strand
CCCCATGCGACGATACAGGCTGGGTGAAACGCCGAAAGCCTTTCGGAACGCCCTTGTGAACGCTTCCAGCGAACCGTAATTCGCGTCGAGACTGATGTTTGTCACGGAGAATTGCGTGCGAGATAATTGCCATGCCGCCCTCTCCAACAGCAACCTCCGGCGCATGGCAAGCGGCGTTTCCTCGATCATCGCCCGGAACACCCGATAAAACTGCGTTCGGCTTCGACAAGCGTGGCGGGCGAGGTCGTTGGCATCCGGCTCCTGATCGAGCGAGTCAAGAACGATCTCGCTCAGCCGCTTTGCTTCGTCCACAGGAGGAAAATATCACTTTAAGTGCACGTCCACCTGATCGGGAATCCCGAAAATCGCGGCGGGATGCATGGGTGCGATTATTCCCGACTTGGGCGTGAACGGTGGCGGGATCGAGGAATCAGAACCGGCTTCTCAAGATACGATCTGGAGGCTACACGATGGCCAAACTGATCTACTTCACGCCTACGTCGCTGGATGGCTTTATCGCGGATGAAACCGGCAACCTCGATTGGTCGACGCCAGACGAGGAGGTATTTGCGTTCATTACCGATCTCGTGCGCCCTATTGGCATGTATCTCTATGGACGCAACATGTACGAGACGATGGCGGTTTGGGAGACGCCAGACGTCATTCCTGATCTGACCGAAGCGCCTCTTCGCCCGCCGGCCCTGCTGGACTTCGCGCGGATCTGGCAGGCGGCTGACAAGGTCGTCTATTCCAAATCGCTGGAGACCATCTCTACACCGAAGACGCGTCTCGAGCGGGAATTCGATTCGCAGGTGGTTCGCGACCTGAAGCCTCAATTGCCTCACGATGTTTCGGTGGGTGGTCCCGCCCTCGCGACCCATGCGATCCGGGCCGGGCTCGTCGACGAGTATCATCTGCTCGTCGTGCCCACCATGCTTGGGGGCGGCAAGCGGGTCCTGCCCAGCAACGTATGCGTAAGGCTGAATCTTCTGGATGAGCGGCGTTTCACTAATGGATGGGTGTACCTTCGCTATCACATGCAGGCGTGATGGAGGCTGTCGCTCCTGGTTCGGAGCGATTCTCGCGCTCCGAACGAAAGCGCTAAAATTCGAGGGCAACGAGGCCATGCACAACACGAGAGTATTCAGGATGGCGTTTGCAAGCGTCTACCCGCATTACATCACCAAGGCGGAGAAGAAGGGTCGTACGAAGGAGGAGGTGGATGCGATCATCCAGTGGCTAACGGGCTACGATGAACCGACGCTGCAACAGCAGATCGAAAAGAAGGTGGACTTCGAAACTTTCTTCGCCCGGGCACCACGGATCAACCCGAACGTCTCCAAGATTACCGGCGTGATCTGCGGCTATCGGGTGGAGGAGATCGAGGATAAGCTCATGCAACAGATCCGTTACCTGGACAAGCTGGTGGATGAACTGGCCAAGGGAAAGGCCATGGACAAGATCCTGAGGAAGTGAGCAACACGCGATAGCGGCTGCAGGCGAGGAGTGCAACACCGCCACTCAAACATAAGAACGAAAGTTTTCTGGACAGTTTGTAGAACTGCGGTCTCGCCGTTCGTCTTTATAGTAGAGGCCGGGCAACTAGCCCGGCTGGTGACCATTTTAGGAGACACATGCCGCAATACCTGTTCGCCTGACGACTAAGATGGTGTCAGGCGAGCATGAGCGATGTCCACAGGACGATCGAGGCGGTCTGGAAGATCGAGTCTACGCGGCTCATCGCTGCGATTGCCCGCGTCACCCGCGATATCGGCGTTGCCGAGGAACTAGCCCAGGACGCGCTCGTGGCAGCCCTTGAGCGGTGGCCCGAAGAAGGTATCCCTGAAAATCCCGCTCCGTGACTGATGACCGCGGCGAAGCGGCGTGCCATCGATAGTCTGCGGCGTGGGCAAATGCTTGCACAAAAGCACGAAGAAATTGCTCGGGAGCTTCAAGGGCAACAGCAGCGGCTCGGAGAGGCGATGGAGCAGGCTCTGGATCAGGTAATCGACGATGACGTGCTGCGGCTTATCTTTACCGCGTGCCATCCGGTGCTTGCGGTGGAGGGTCGCGTCGCGCTTACCTTGCGTTTGATCGGCGGCCTCACTACGGCGGAGATCGCGCGCGCCCTTCTTGTGCCTGAGAAAACGATGGGCCAGCGGATCTTTCGCGCCAAGAAGACTCTCTCTGAAGCTCATGTGGCCTTTGAGACGCCGCGCGGGGAAGAATTGCACCGCAGGGTGAGGTCAGTACTTTCCGTGGTCTACCTGATCTTCAATGAGGGGTATACCGCGACCACCGGAGAGGAATGGATGCGTGCCGCGCTCTGCGACGAAGCGCTGCGGCTCGGACGCATGCTGGTACAACTTCTTCCCGGCGAGTCTGAAGTTCACGCACTTCTGGCTCTGATGGAACTCAATGCGTCGCGCACTGCGGCTCGCCGGGGAAGCAACGGTGAGGCGGTCTTGCTGCCGGATCAGGATCGTTCTTTGTGGGACGACGCGCAGATTCAGCAGGGAATGACCTCGCTCGAACACGCGCAAAGGCTAGGCGGTGAAGTCAAATACTATGCTTTGCAGGCAGCGATTGTTGCCTGTCACATGCGAGCTCGCGCAGCTGAAGAGACTGACTGGGAAAGGATCGTTCTTCTCTATGACGCTCTGATGCAAACCGCGCCATCTCCCATCGTGTCACTGAATCGAGCAGTCGCTGTGAGTATGGCGCAAGGGCCGGCCGCTGGGCTTGATGCACTCGATGCAATCGCCGCACTCGCCGGTGACTCTGCGCTGGCTGGCTACCATCTGCTTCACAGTGTTCGGGGAGACCTGCTGATGAAAATGGGCAACTTTCCTGAGGCGCGTGAGGAAATCCAGCGCGCCATCGCCATGACGCAAAACCTGCGGGAACAGGAACTACTGACGCAGAGACTGAAGCAGATGCAGAAAGCCGCCGCGTCAAGTTAGGTGCGGTTCAGTCCTGTGAACTCCAGTTCAACCGACTGCTGCCGGAGCCAATTTCGAGCTGAGGCTTGAAGAGAACGCACGACAGGGAGTTTCCGCTTGGCTCCCTGTCATGTCTGTTTCACCTGTTACTCACCGGCTGAGCGTAAACACAACCTCGTAGAGCCCCGGATGTGCGTCGCCAACTGCTTGCTGCGGTCGAGAAACCCGCCATGTGGCGGAACGGAACTTCCGTTTGGAAGAGATCGGGCTTACCGGTGCCGATCCTGTTCCTTTCTCGACACCGCGAATAGAGCGCGTTTTTTTGCGAAGAGTTTACATCTTCGTCACACCTAAGGCAACGGCCGCCCCGTATGATCGTGCCGTGTTGCGGGCGGCTCACCCGCCCGATTATCGCTGTTTGGCATTAACCAAAGGAGAGCATCCATGGTCACAGCCCGCCACGTTTGTGGCGTTGCCATTGCAGCTCTGGCATCCGCCGGCATTATCTTTACCGCCTTTCATACTCATCATTCCAGTAGCCGGCGTTTCGATCAGCCCCCGACTTCCAGGAGCTATGCGAACCTGCCCGTGAACTTCATCGAGAACGCGGGGCAAACGGACCCGCGCGTGCGGTTTTATTCGCACGGCGCAGGCTTTGCATTCTTTGTAACGGCCCAGGAAGCGGTGTTTCGGTTCGAACCACGGCCGTCGAGTCGAACCACACTGCTGACGAGGGTTCGCGACAACCCCGGGGACAAGGGGGCGATCCTCCGATTGCGGTTCCTCAATGGGAATCCGAACGTGATCATCCAAGGCGAAGAGCGGGCGGCAGGGGAAGTCAACTACCTGCTTGGAGATGACTCCTCGCGCTGGCAGCGTGGCTTGTCACAGTACCGGCAGGTGCGCTATCGCGATCTCTGGCCCGGGATCGACATGAAACTGCGCGAAGAGTCGGGGAGACTCAAGTACGAATTCCAGGTACGGCCGGGCGCGCGTGTGGCGGATATCCGGCTCGCGTACAAAGGCGCCGACAGTCTGGAGCTTGATACTCACGGCGGCTTGATGATCGGAACCCCGCTGGGGGTGCTGCGGGATTCGCCGCCGATCGCGTATCAGGAAATCGCGGGAGTGCGGGTGCCTGTTGGAAGCCGCTATGACCTGACCGGGAGCAGCTACGGGTTCAATGCCGATGGCTATGACTCCGATCGCGAGTTGATCATCGATCCTGGTCTTGAGTACTCTACATTCCTCGGCGGGGCGAGTCATGATTACGGGTCCGGCATCGTGGTGGATACGGCAGGCAATGCTTACGTCGTGGGAGTTACTCAATCACCGGACTTCCCGGCCACCGCAGGCGCGTTCGACAGGACGGGCGCGGCCAGCAACAACCTGGATGTCTTCGTCACGAAAATCAACCCGACCGGTACAGCACTCATTTATTCGACGTTTGTCGGCGGAACCAATTTCGAATGGGGGCGCGGCATTGCCATTGATTCCGCGAATAACGTGTACGTCACGGGGCAGACAAAGTCCGCCAATTTCCCGACCACCGGTGGGGCGTTCGACCGCACATTCAATGTCGACACATGCCCGCGATGCGGCATCGATCAGTACGACGCGTTCGTCTTCAAGCTGAACGCCGCGGGTTCGAGCCTGAGCTACTCGACGTTCCTCGGCGGTTTCGACATCGACGACGGGATGGCGATCGCGGTGGACAGCGCCGGCAGCGCCTATGTCGCCGGAGAAACCGGTTCCGGAAATTTTCCGACGACAAACGGAGCGATCTCGCGCGTGAGGAACGGCGAGTACGATGCGTTCGTTTCGAAATTGAATCCTACGGGTTCGGCTCTGGTTTACTCTACCTACCTCGGCGGCTCGCTGGTCGACTTCGCGCAAAGAATTGCGCTCAGCAAAGACGGAACGAATAATGCCTACGTGGTGGGCTCGACACGGTCGCCTGATTTCCCGACAACACCGGGAGCATTCGACACTACGGCGAACGGGGAGTTCGATATCTTTGTAGCGCGTCTGAACCCGAGCGGAACGGCTCTTATTTATTCGACATTCCTTGGAGGATCCGGCATGGACGGGCCCGGCGGCCTGGCGGTGGACGCGGATGGTAACGCGTACATCGGCGGCGGAACTCCTTCGGCAAACTTCCCTGTGACACCGGGTGCGTTCTCAACGGTTCTCACGGGCTCCAGCGATGCCTTCGTCTCAAAGCTCAATGCCGCTGGAAATAGCCTGATCTTCTCGACGCTGCTTGGCGGGTCCGGCAACGATGGGATAAACGCGCTGGTGCTGGATGCGGCGGCGAATCTATACGTCGCGGGCATCACGAACTCGGCCGATTTCCCGATGACTCCGACCGCGTTTGACAGCACGTTCAATGGTGGTTTCAACGACGCGTTTATCGCGAAATTCAACCCGGGCGCGACGGCACTTCTGTATTCGACGTTCCTGGGAGGAAGCGATAACGAGGGAGCCAGCGACATGGCCATCGACTCGGCTCGTAGCGTCTATGTGACGGGCCAGACGATGTCCGGCGATTTTCCGACTACTCCTGGCGCTCCGGACAGAGTGTGGAACGGCGATCCGCTCGTGTTTTGGGCGGATGCGTTCGTTGCGAAGCTGACCCCAGTGGATGGTCCAGGGACAACTCCGGTTTTCAGCCTGGCGACAGTCACCACAAATCCATCGGCGGTGACGGGTGGCACCGGATCTACAGGGACAGTTTCGGTAAATGCGCCGGCGCCAGCAAACGTGGTGGTGTCTCTCGCAAGCAGCGATCCCAACGTGGTATCGATTCCTGCGAGTGCGACGATCGCACAGGGAGCGTCATCGGCTAACGTCGCGATCACGACCTCACCTGTGACTACGGGCGTCGCAGTTACGATTAGCGCAAGCTATAACGGGGTCACGAAGACGACAACGCTCAGCATCTTGACACCGCCCCCATCGCCAATTCTGACGAACCTGGTAACGAGCCCTTCGACGGTGACCGGCGGTGACAGCGTGACGGGCGCGGTGGTCTTGTCCATGGCCGTGTGGAATAGCGGCTTCCCCGTGGCGCTATCGAGCAATCACCCGGCAGCATCGACCCCGGCGAGCGTGACTGTCCCACAAGGCTCGCAGTCCGCAGCATTCCCGATCACGACAACTGCGGTCACGACAAGTACTGTCGCGACGATCACGGCGACCGCGGCAGGCGTGACGAAGACCACCTCACTGACGATCAATCCACCGGGCCCGCCACCGCCTCCTCCGCCGCAGACTGCGACGCTGACGGTCACCGCGACGGGACGCAGCGGGGAACGGGTGATGTCGACGCCTGGTGGCATCAACGTTCAGGTGGGTACCAGCGGATCGGCGTCCTTCAACATCGGCACATCGATTACCCTTAGCGTCAGCAATAGTCGCGACGCGGTTTGGTCCAGCGCATGTTCCAGCTCCGGTCAAAAGACACGAAGCTGCTCGTTCACGTTGAACAGCAATTCGGCGGTGACGGCGAACGTGCAATAGCAGCTGCTCGGCAGCGCAGGTTTTCGGGTGTGGCGGTCGCTCTTCTACGTCAAACCCGGCGTCGCGCAGAGTTGCCGGTCATAATCTGGACCAGCACGAACCAGGCTGTGGTGTACATTAGCGTAAAGCTGTCGATTCCCTTCCCGACCGGAGACCTCTGGATCGGAGGCTATTCGACTGCCCGACGCCGGCAGAGGCTGAACACATGTGGGTCGTTGAGAAGATCGAGATCAGCGGCGGATTTCTGCCCGGTCTGAACGTCAGTATTCCTCGGGGCCTGACGTGCATCATCGGAGCACGGGGCAGTGGAAAATCAACGCTCGCTGAGGCCGTCAGGTTTGCGCTATCCGGCCTTTCGGCCGCTCCCAAGCACTGTGCCGAACTGCTTCAAGCGAATCTCGCAGGTGGCGCTCTTGTCACGATCACAGCGCTCGCGGACGGTTCAAACCGATACACAGTCAAGAGGGGCCTCAAGCAGAACCCCGTGCTTCTCACAGCGGACGAAAGGGCGATCAATACGGTTGATCTCGATCGAGGCACGTTCTTGCCCCTCGACGCTTACAGCAGCCTCGAGATCGAGGAGATCGCGGACGAAGTCCTCGGCCAGAAACGCCGGAATCTGCTGGACGACCTTCGTACCGAGCAGATGCGGACAGTGCATATGTCGCTGGCTGAGAGCACGCGCGCACTGGACGCCAACGCGGATCGTATCAGGACCGCACAACGAACCATCGGCGATCTGACCGAGCAGATTGAGGAACTGGGTGATGTTCGTGCCCGGTTAAGCGCTCTTGCGCCATCCGATCGCGAATCTTCAGCGGACTTCGTCCAGCTTTCCCGTCAGCAGCAACTCAATCTGCGCGAGGTCGCCAAACTGGACTCCGCTGATCGAGATCTGAAGACGCTGGGCCAAACTCTCGAACAACTACGCAGAGAGGCACACAATGTGTTCGCAGCGCGCCTGACGGAGGAGCAGTCAGCGAATGCGGGCACTTTGCGCAAGTATGACGCTCTGCTGGCCGCTTCACTGGCGCCCGTTGAGAAACATCTTTCTGCGATAAACACCAAGATTCGCGACGCCCAAGGCACCCTGGCCCAGGCTCGCCAAAGCATCGGCGAAATACACACGCGTCATACCGGCGAATTGGCAAAGCTAACGGCGCTCAATCAGGCAGCGAGCGAGCAGGCTCGCATGCGTGCGTCGCTCGAGCAGCAAGTTGCCAAACTCGAAGCCCTGGAGCAACAGCGGTCAGAACAGAATACCGAGCTGCAGACGCTGCTCGAGCGGCGAAAGTCCCTCAAGGCCGATCACATTCTGATGCGTGATCAGATTTCGACGATGCGCGACGAGGTCGCATCTGAACTCCAGCATGAAGCCGGTGAGCGAGTACGCGTTCGCGTGCTGCGAAACGCCGACAATCTGGCGTACCAGCAGATGCTTGTGGACGGCCTCAAGGGCGCACGGGTTCGGAATCAAAACGAAATCATGGCAACGCTTATGCGACTGAGACCGGAGCAACTCGCACAACTTATCCAGAGCAATGATCTGGATTCGTTCGATGAGCTAACTCGCTTCGGAGCTGAGCGCTCGCGGAAGATACTCGATTCGTTTCGCGAAAGTGTCGATCCATTGACTCTGGAGATCGCTGCCATCGACGACAGAATCGGCATCGAGTTGAACGTCGCTACCGGCGAGCGGCCACACTTCAAGGATGCGTCCGATCTTTCGCGTGGTCAGAAGTGCACAGCACTATTGCCGATCCTTCTGGCACGACGGGATAGCCCGCTGATTATCGACCAGCCAGAGGACAATCTGGACAATCATTTTATTTTCGAAACAGTGGTGAACGCAGTGCGACGGCTGAAGAAACGCCGGCAAATGATCTTCATCACACACAACGCGAATATCCCTGTTCTAGCCGAAGCGGAGTTGGTGCTGGTCATGAACTCGGATGGCAGGGTTGGAGTTGTTGAAAAATCCGGTACCGTCGATGAATGCCGCGAACAGATCATCGACCTGCTCGAAGGTGGAAGAGAGGCGTTCGAACTACGCTCCAAGCGCTATGCAGCCGGTTGAGCTGCTTCACGAGAAGCTCCGGCACCTCGCCCTGGCGGACCCGCGCGAGGCCCGCAAGGCATTTCTGCAGATTCTCGATTCTGGCGGTTCCGCTCTCGATCGGTTCCTTAGTCAGATCTCTTCTCCGGCGGACGGCCGCCTTCGACACCTTGTTGCCAATGCCCTACGGAATGATCGAGACAAGGAGCGTCTCGCCCCTTATCTGATCGCATGGCACGAGATCGAAACGGACGAGTTCGCAAAACGCGCAATCGCATCGGCTCTCGAGGGTGTCAAAGCGGCATCGGCCGCGCAGACCACTTTGGCCCAGGAAGTAGCCCGCTTGACGACGGCGATCGGACGGGAGATGGCGCAACGGGAGCGAATGAACCGCGAGTTGGAGATCGCCAGAGAGGTACAGGAGCACCTCTTCCCTCAGCGACTTCCCCCGGTGCTGGGCCTCGACTACTGTGGGCGATGCCGCCCGGCGCGAGAGGTGGGCGGAGACTACTACGATTTTCTCGAGTTGCCCGGAGGCCGTCTCGGAATCGGGATCGGAGACGTATCTGGAAAGGGCGTAGGCGCCGCCCTTCTGATGGCAAGCCTCGAAGCCTCGCTGCGCGCTCTCGCTTCGGTCGTCGAAGATCCTGCGGAACTGATCGAGCGAGTCAACAACCTGGTCTGTCAAGCCTCAGGGGCAAGCCGCTATGCCACGCTCTTCTACGCCCAGTACGAGCCCGCAAGCCGCCGATTGATCTACGTCAACGCAGGTCATAACTTACCCTTGGTGCTGCGGAATTGTGGGGAGTCGTGCCAGGTAGTGCGGCTGGACATCGGCGGTCCGGTGATCGGGTTTCTGCCACAACGCTATAAGCGAGGCGACTTCTCTCTTCAATCAGGAGACCTGGTCGTGCTCTTCACCGACGGAGTTTCCGAATCCATGAACATTCGCTTCGAAGAGTGGGGCGAAGACAGATTGATCGAGTTCGCCAAGACGTGTCGTGGCCTTCCTGCTACGGAATGCATGGGGCGCATCCTAAATGCGGCAGAGGCGTTCGCCGCAGGTGCTCCCCAGCATGATGATATGACGGTAGTCGTGCTCCGGGTTGGCTGACGGCTGAGTCGGGCATCGATCAGTCGATGCGGCTGCACCTTAAACTGAAGCGTATGGGTCGGTTCTTGCCCAGGACAATACTCCGAGCGAATGTCTCGATGTTCTGCGTCTTGCTCGTTCTGTCGTGTGCCTCGCCTTCTCATGCTCAGCAGCATCCACCAGTCGCCGAATTGCTCCACGCTTTTGAGACTACGAACGTTTTCTGGCGACAGCTTGAAATAGCCAAGGCGATCGTTGCAGCGAACGACACTCGTGTTCTTCCGAAACTGCAGTCATGGTTGATTCATGAGGACCGGCATTTGCGAGGGAACGCTGCGTTGATCTTCGCCGGCCTCGGCCACCAACGTGGATTCGACGTGATCACCGCAATTCTCCGTGACTATTCTGAAAGGCCCCAGGGACAGGGCATTCCGGGTGGCAGGTGGTCCGTTCAGGGCCAAATCCGAGCAGACCGTTACTATGCCGCCCACCTACTCGGCGATTTGAAAGACTCACGTGCTGTCCCCATCCTTGTGGCTCTCCTGAACGATCCAGATGTCAACTACATCGTTCCGTGGTCCCTTGGGCAAATCGGACATAGATCCGCCGTGCAGCCGCTGATCGGCGCGCTGAATGATCGGAATCCCGACATGAGAGTGCTCGCAATTCATGCTCTTGTTGAACTGAAGGCTCACCAGTCTCTACCGGCGCTCCGCCTGTTACTGAACGACAACGAGAGATCCAAATTCGACAAAATGGAATCCGTCG
>DASQVJ010000508.1:0-6809 GCA_035640835.1 Bryobacteraceae bacterium | reverse complement strand
CGATGTGCTCGATGTGTGCGGCGGTCCAGACCGGGCAAGGTGCGTCATGCAGGACCTTCGTGCTGACAGAGCCGAGCACGAACCGGCGGAACGGGCCTCGGCCGTGAGTCGGCAGCATGATGAGGTCGACCTTCTCCGTTTGGGCGGCATCGACGATCACGTGCGCGGGGTCGCCCAGGCGCACGAAGGCTCGGGTAGGCAAATCGGGGAAATAGGCTGCCGTAAATTCATTGAGGCGCTCGACCATCAGTTTGGTTTGTGGCTGCCAAACGTAGGGCTCGGCCGGGAGCACTTCGGTGTGCAACGTGACAACTTCTGCATCGAAGTACCTGGCGAAAGCGGCCACCGAAAGAGCAGCCTTCTCGCACTGCTTCGAGAAGTCCACCGGAAACAGGATCGTCTTGAAAGAGACCATTAGCGGCGCTCCTTTCTGCAATCTTATGCAAGGTGATGCCCAAAACGGGGCTTCGCAGATCTTTTTCTTGTGCTGCAGCGTGGAACTGTGGTCCGGCGCAGAACATGCGTCATAAAACGCAAGCAGTGCGCGAACGCCTTGCCGAACTTGAATGTGACCGGCCGAAACGGAGCCAACTCAGGCTATTCACGGCGACTGAGTCAGCGTTTCGAATCCTGCGGCCGACGGCTGTTCACAGTAAACTGCTCGCTGCAAGTCGTTCAGACTTCATAGAACGCGTCGACGGATTGTACTTTCGCGCGTGCATGCTTCGGTTGCGTTGCTGGCGTCGGCGAACATTCATGCTACCTAAGGATCAGGAGGCCAGTAGATGAGATTGGCGATGGTTGGCTTGGGGCGCATGGGCGCCAACATGGTTCGGAGACTTGTCAACGGCGGTCATGAGTGCGTTGTTTATGACGTGGACGCGGCCAAAGCGAAGGAGATGGAGGGGCCGCGCATCCGGGCGGTCACTGCGCTAGACGAATTGCGTGCCGCACTGAGCCCGCGTCGAGTGGTGTGGTTGATGGTGCCTGCTGGTGCTCCGACTGCATCCACGATTCAGCAACTCGCAGCAATCCTGGAGAGTGGCGACATCGTGGTGGACGGTGGCAACTCGTTCTTCAAGGACGACCTCGTGAGTGCGCGTGTTCTTGGTGAGCGTGGCATTGAGTTTGTCGACTGCGGCACGAGCGGCGGCGTGTGGGGGCTCGAGCGAGGCTATTCACTCATGCTCGGCGGACCTCAGAATGCGTTCGACTATCTCATTCCCGCGCTCGAAACGCTCGCGCCGGGTAGAACGAGTGTTCCTCGATCGCCGAGCCGCAAAGGCCCGTATTCTCCGGCCGAGTTCGGATTTGTGCACTGCGGTCCCACGGGGTCGGGGCACTTCGTCAAGATGGTGCACAACGGGATCGAGTATGGACTGATGCAGGCGTTCGCCGAAGGTTTCGACCTGCTCAAGCATGCCGATGCATTCGGATACCAGATGCCCCTCGCAGAGATTGCGGAGGCTTGGCGTCGTGGAAGTGTGGTGTCCTCGTGGCTCCTCGATCTTACGGCTATGGCGCTCACCGAGGATGAGCACTTGGCAGAGTTCGAGGGTCGCGTGAGTGACTCCGGCGAAGGTCGTTGGACGGTGATGACCGCCGTGGAAGCCGGGGTCTCCTGCAACGTGATGACGACCGCTCTCTACGAGCGATTCCGTTCACGAGACGACCAGAGGTATGCCTACCGCCTTCTCTCGGCGATGCGACATGCGTTTGGCGGGCATGTGGAGAAGCCGGCGCCCGCGGTCGTAAAGTAGCATTTGAAAGCTATTGGCGCAGATCCGCTATCGGGATTCGGCGGTACCGGATGTTCTGCCGCTTCCACGTGTATGTGATGTGTAGCGCGTCATCACTGCCAAGGATCATGGCTGGGTAGGAATACTCGCCCGGTTCGGACTCCAAAGTCTCGATTGGCTTCCACGTTTCTCCGTCGCGACTCACCGCAAGGTTCAACGGTGTGCGCGCGGAAGTCGAGTGGTTGTAGATCATCACGAGTCGACCGTCCTTCAGGCGAACTGCGTCGATGCCTGCATTTGGGTTCGGAAGGTCAACAACTCGGGAGTCCGACCAGGTTCGGCCAAGGTCAGACGAATCGGCGGTTACGACGTTGCCGATATTAGCCGTACTGCGGGCAAACAGCTTCAGTTTTTGGCCACCCATCGGGATTAGCACCGGTTGGATGATCCCCGTAGTGTGAGCCCAGGAGAAGGGGTTCGTGCTCTGGGAGGCGTTATTCACTATGGCCTTCGCGATGTTGGCAGGCACCGTGATGGGGCCGTGTTTGGTCCATGTCTTGCCGCCATCCGTGCTCTCTTCGATCCATGCTGCCCAGGAGTGATAGCTTTCGACCGAAGTAGGTGACAGGATCGTGCCGTCGCCTAGTATGAGCGGCTTGACCCGAATCGGACCGTAGATGCCGGCGGGCAAATGCTCGACGTCTGACCAGGTTTTGCCATCGTCGCGGCTGAACCTGCGTGCAGCTGTCCAGCTGGTGGGATGCGGTCCGAATTTGTAGTACAGCCAGAGTGTGCCGTCTTTGGTATAAAACAGGACTGGGTTGTACGTGGCGACCGAGGGCTCCTGTGCCAGCACAACGGGCTTACTCCAGGTTCCGTCGTGCCGGGTAGCGGACCAGATCGCGACGTCCGGTTTACCCTCCGCCGTTCCGCCGAACCAAGCCACCATCACGTCGCCGGAGGGTAACTGAACGATTGTCGAGGCGTGGCAGGAAGGCGTCGGCAGCGGGTCAGCGACAAACTCGGTGAGGGGCGAAGCCATCAGACAGCAGGCAGACAGGAAAAGGGAAGTTCGAAACAGTTGGGTTCGGATCAACAACCTGCATTTTACTTGAGGGGAGCGCGAAATTCGCAACGCTTATCATGTCGCGATAAGCTGCTTGTTATGACCCGCCCGACCAGCGACAGTTCTTGCGGTCTCCAATCGTAAATGTTTGGGCAAACCTTTAGTCCTCAGGACATAGCCACAATTCTTCTGCTGGTCGTTCTCGAGGGTGTACTCTCGATCGACAATGCGCTGGTGCTCGCCTTGCTGGCGAAGCGACTGCCAAAACATTTGCAGGCGAAGGCCCTTACCTATGGGCTGGTCGGCGCGTTCGTGTTTCGATTTATAGCGATCGGAACTGCGGCCTTTCTGCTTCGTTGGCGAATCGTGAAGCTGCTTGGAGGGGGGTATCTCATCTGGGTTGCCTTGCGCCACTTTTTGTCGGGTCAGGACGCTCAGGATGCCGAAAGAGTGGCCGTAGGGCCTGATGGGCAGCCGATCGTCGTGAAAGGCCCTTCGGATCGGGCGCTGACACCATTGGAGCAGGAACGGGAGATGCGCGACAGGCTTCCCATTGAGCCTCCGGCCCGAGCGGCTTTCTGGCCCACGGTGTTCGTGATTGAGATGACGGATATTGCGTTCGCCGTTGACTCGATTCTGGCTGCGATCGCAGTGGTCGGGAGCGCACCCGCGGGTCACGTTGGACCACATCCGAAGTTGTGGGTCGTACTTCTAGGCGGGATACTCGGGGTGATCCTGATGCGCCTTGCCGCGGCCTTATTCATTCGGCTGCTGGAACGGTTCCCCCGCTTCGAGACATCTGCCTATTTACTTGTGGCTGTGATTGGCGCGAAGCTGCTGGTGGACTGGGGCCTCAATTCGCCGGAACACCCCCATCGAGCAGACTTCCACGACCCGGGGGCGCCGGCGTTCTGGATCTTCTGGCTGTCGATGATCTTCTGTCTTCTGTTCGGGTTTTTGCCGCGAAAACAAGCAGAAGTCTCAAATCCAGTGAAGTAGTATTTCCAACCTCGAAAGGCGGGCCAGCAGCGAAACGCGTCTACCCGCTGTGCTCCCCGTTGGACTTCGTCAATCGTAAAGCAAGTTGTTCTACCTTGCCGTCTAGTTCGACGAGTGTTGCGCCGATGGATGCAAGGGTCTGGCGAATGGAGGCGTCGCCTTCGTGTCCATTGCTCAGGCGTTCAAGTGAGTTTCGAATCAAGTCTGAGAGACTGCGAGCGCGGGTCTCCGTCTGGATGCGTCGAAATCGTTCGAATTCTTCTTCCGAGACTCGGAAATATAGCTGACGTGTTCGTGGCTTGAGGACTGACATTGCAGAAACCGTTAGACCTACTGAAGCTGTGGGGATTAGCGTGGGCCTTGTTGGATAGGCTTCCGCCCCTTCGGTCCCATGTTCTCCTGTTCTTGAACCTCGGACCTCGCAACTAAGGAACGCTCGTGGTGCGAGTATCCTGGAATGGCCGACAATCGTCAATGGATCGACGGTACCGAAACCCATTGCCTTTAAAGACTGGTACTGTTTGTCCGAATCCTTGCCTGCTTAACACTCGTTCGAGGCCTTCGCTAAACTTCGTGTACAGAGGTGTGACAGATCGCTGAATTTGGCGACGATCACGGCTGTCTTTCAAGCGAGGTCGCCCAGGAATATCGCTACGCTCGACCCTCGAATCGCGTATGCTAAAGAGCTTCAGCTACGAGCAGAGGTACATGCCTTATGTCCTTCACATGCACTCGCAGAGCGTTTCTGTTCGGTGTCAGCTGTCTACCAATGGCGCTGTCGAGTCCTCGACCGCGTTTGGCGATATTGTTGGTAGCCGCTCAAAGCGCGGCAAAAGACAAACTCGTCCGGCGTATTACCAAGATGCAGCACGTGCCATATATTTCGATACGCGACATCCTCCGCACCAAGAACAGGCCGGGCGGGGTTGCGGTGAACGTTCAGTCATTCGTCAGCTTCGGCGAGTTGCGTTCCGATACAGCGGCGACCACTCTACTGCGTGCACGGTTGGAACAGCCGGACGTTGCAAATGGGTTTGTGCTGGAAGGTTTTCCGCTCACGGAAACGCAGGCTCGGGAGTTTGATGCGATCCGAAGCAAGCTCGGAATTCCACGGCTTGTGGTGTTGAAGATCAATGTTTCGCCCAGTCAATGGCTGAAACATGTACCGCGGTACGACAAAGGTCGCTACGATCTGGAGAGTGCTGAGCGAAGGCTGGAAGACCACGCCATAACGACGCAGTTCATCGTTGAGCATTACTCGTCGTGTGTTGTTGAGATCGACGGTACCGGCACCGAAGAAGACCTTTGGCAGCGCGTGAAGCGCGCCCTGGAATACCAGCCCTCGCAGACTTAGATGGGAACGCAAGAATAGGGCGGATCTCGAGATCCACCCTCTGTTGGCAGTTTTTCGGGGAATGCTCCGCTTGCGGACAGCTGCTCAAAAAGCGCACAGTCCAGCAACCGTCATGAGGGCTTTATTCCTTTGATTTCGGGTCGAAGACCTTCTTCACGCCTTTCCCGGTTTCTTTGCCGACTGTCTTGACCCCCTTTCCTGTTTCCTTTGCGGCTTTGTCAGTCGCCACAGCGGCGTCAACGGCCGCTACCTCCGTGCCGTGGGCTGTTGCTGAAGCGCCTTTCTTGACGCCCTTGCCTACATCTTTTGCTCCGCGCACGGTGCCGCTCTCCGTGGCTTTGCCGGCATCCTCGGTGCCTTTGCCGACATCCTTCGCTCCGCGCACGGTGGTTTTCTCCGTGGCTTTACCTGTCTCTTCGGTGCCGTGTTCCACTTTCTTGAGTGGTTCTTCAGCAGTCACGGAACCGAGCAAGAAGACAGCAGCAGCCACGGGAATCCACGCGGATCTTATTTTCACAGTTGTACCTCCAAGCACATTGAGCAGGTGGGCCTGCTTGCCACAGAGGGAGCAAGTTTGGGGCCATCGAAAGTGGAACCGCTCGATGGAAGCTGTCGAATGCGAGAGTCGATGAGAGTAGATAAAAAGACCGGGGAGCTCGGACGCAAGCTCCCCGGTGAATGGCTGGACGCGGCTACGTCCTGCTCTTCGGAGGAAAGTTTCGAGGGCTCAGTTCATTAAGGGAAGAAACGCCTCGCCCCCAACCGCCACATGCGGATATCTTCGCTACTGCTGAATCATCCGAATCTGGCGCCGCCAGTATTCCAGCAATTCGAGAGCCATCCGCCAGGTCGTTGTCAAATAAGGCCATTCTTCGCAATCCCAGCGCAGAGTGTCGATTTTCGCGAACCTTTGTCGCGAATCAGGTCGAGAGGTCGACAGTTCGTTCTGTTACTCGACCGGGCAGACACTGGTCCGCACGTGATGTCACATGTCCGTTCGGCGGGAACAGGAAGCGAAGCATCGGGCCTACACGTTGGCTCCAAGCTTGTTCATTGTGCTCGGCGCCGACGGCTTCGAAGTAGCAGAGATCAACGCCCAGTTGCCAGCCTTTGCGTAGCAGGAGATCACGCAGTGTTCGTGCGTCCTCGGTGATTTGTGCTGGATGCGAGCCTTCGTTCGTTCCTATGTCAAGCCAGATCCGCGGGCGCGTGCGCACGTCAAAGTCTTCAACGAGGTTGAGGACCAGTCGATTGTCCCACCAAACGGAAGGGGACAGGATGGCGAGCTTGCCAAAGATCCGGCGGTATCGCAGTCCGAGCACCAGGGACACGAGGGCGCCGAGCGACGAGCCGCCAAGTGCCGTGTGTTGTGGACCGGTCGCGACCCGGTATTCGGCTTCGATGAACGGTCGGATTTCCTCGACCAGCATGCGGCCGTAAAGGTGACCTTTACCACCTGCCCTCATATGCCGGTCGCGCGAGGGAGTGTACTCGTCAATTCGATGAACCCCCGCATTGTATATGCCTACGATGATCAGCGGTTCCACTGCGCCGTTTCGGATGAGGTGGTCGGCGGTCTCATCTACGTACCACTCCTGCCCCCCAAAAGCGGTAGAAGAGTCGAAAAGATTTTGACCGTCCTGTAAATATA
>DASQVJ010000507.1:0-3607 GCA_035640835.1 Bryobacteraceae bacterium | reverse complement strand
GCGGAGCAGTATCCGATTCTGAAGGTGAAAGTGGGGCTCGACAAAGACGAGTCGACCATGGAAGCGATTCGAAGCGTGACCAAGAAGCCGCTGCGCCTGGATGCGAACGAGGGTTTCAAGACCAAGGAGGAGGCGGTTCGGAAGATCAACTGGCTCGAGAGTCTTGGGGCTGAATTCATCGAACAGCCGCTGCCTGCGCCGATGATCGAGGAGACTCGATGGGTGCGGAGCCGTGTGCACATTCCGATCCTTGCTGATGAGGCTTGTTTGCGGCCGCAGGATATTCCGAAGATCGCCGGCGCATTTGATGGAATCGTGATCAAGTTGCAGAAGACCGGTGGAATCAACAATGCCCTGGAGATGATTCATACGGCGAGAGCCTTTGGACTGAAGACAATGCTTGGATGCATGATTGAGAGCTCGGTGGGCATTACAGCGGCTGCTCACTTGTCGCCGCTGGTGGATTTCGCCGATCTCGATGGAAATCTGCTCATTTCAAACGATCCGTTCCGCGGCGTACGCGTCGAGAACGGTAGGTTGATTCTCCCGGACGGGCCTGGTCTGGGCCTCACGAAGGTGTAGTTGTGCGACGTTCGATTCTTACCCTGTTGTTGATCTATGTGATGTTGGGTCTGGTGGGTGCGGTAATGCTCGAAAACGCACTTCATATCCGGCCACAGTTCAGGAAGGTGGCGCTGGAAGCGGAAGCGCGGAGGATCGCCGGCGACAGCCTTCAGGACGTTGAAGTAAAGGCGACTGACGGGTTGTCCTTACGAGGCTGGTATGCGCGCCCATCGAATTTCATTGGGTCGAGCGTGGTTTTGCTGCACGGCGTCTCGGCGACGCGCAGCCAGATGCTCACGTACGCGCCGATGTTCTTGCGCAAGGGCTACGCGGTGCTGATGCCGGATTTCCGAGGACATGGTGCATCGGGCGGCGATGTGATTACGTACGGTGTGCGGGAATCGAGAGATGTTCCACGCTGGGCGGATTGGCTGTTGAGCGCCGGTGGAGCGCAGAAGCTCTACGGACTCGGGTTGTCCCTTGGCGGCTCGGTGTTGATTCAGTCGCTCGATGTCGAGAAGCGGTTTCGGGCGATCGCCGCCGAGGGTGCTTACTCGAGCTTCTGGGAGGTCGGACGTGATCGGGTGCTGCCGCCGAGTCTGCCCAAGGCTCTAGCGAGTGTCGTGTTCTTTCCAATTGGAGTTGGGGCGTTCACGTACGCAAACATTCGATATGGTTTTGATCTGGACCAGGCGGCTCCGTATCGATCGTTGCAACACGCGCACACGCCGACGCTATTGATCCACGGGGATCATGATTTCGAGACTCCGCTGGATCATTCGGAGCGGCTGGCGCATGTGAATCCAGAGTCGACCGTGCTATGGGTGGTGCCGGACGCGAAGCATGTCGGTGCGTTTACGACGGCTCGGGCGGAGTTCGAGCGTCGGGTGACGCAGTGGTTTGAGGAGCATCGCTAGGTACGCTTGTAGGGTGACGATAGATAGCCTTTCGATTCTTTCGCAGCTTCAGACTCAGGTGCGAGGGCGATGGCTTGGCGGTACGCTTCGAGAGCCTGCTTGCGGTCGCCCTTCAGGTCGAGAATCTGGCCCACACGCATCCATGACATCAAGGCAGTGTTGAGGTCCAGCTCCTTTGCTTTCGGAGTAACGCGGCGCATTTGGTCGAGCGCCTGATCGAGATCGTTGTACCAGAACAGAAGTGTGCCTCTGTAGAAGTAAATTTTCTCCATGGGCAGATTGGCGTACCCAGGAGCGTTTCGCATCTTGAGATCCTCGACGGCGCGGAAGATCGCGAGTGCTTGCTCCTTGTTGCCGGTGTCTCCGTACATCTGCGCGAGTTCAAGGCGCAACAGATAGTTGCGAGGGAACCGGTCGACCAGGCCCTTGAGGATCGGGATCGCTTTGTCGGACTTCTTCTCCCGACGATGAATCACGGACAGAAGCACCTGGGCGTCGTAGCGATTCGTGTCTCCCTTTTCTGCGACCAGCTGAACAGTTTTGATCCCAACCTCTTTGTCGCCGCGAAAGCCCGCCACGAATCCGAGCATTTTGTAGAACGTCGGAAGACTGCCGATCACGTAATCGTGCAGACCCTGCATGAGGCGCGCGTCCATGAAATTCGGATCGATTTCAGTGATGCGGTTGTGATACTTCCGGCCGGTGCCTGCATCTTTGAGTGCGTCCACCCAAGCCTTACGGACCAGGAAGTTGTAATTGGCTCGAAGGCCATGCGCGACTCCGGCCGCATATAGAGCTCGAACGTCTTTGGGGTTTTTCGCAATCCGGGCTTCGGAGAGGCTTATGGATTTGGAAATAGAGTCGTTGAAGATCTTCGCATTTTCAGGGCTGATCTCCATGTTCTTGCGGCGGAGAAACGAGTTGCCCCGGCTCACGAGCTCGCTTTCGAGAGCTCCGGCACGGTACATGTCGCGATAGAGCATCGCCTGTGCGAGGTGATTGTGAGCTTCCGGGTTGTTTGGCTGATCCGCCACTTCCTTTCGGAAGTAGTTGATGGCCTCGTCGTACTCGAGATTATAGAAGTGCTCAAACCCGGCCGGAAGCTGCTGGCCAAGGCTGGCGGTTGCAAGCAGCACCGGGAGTACAGCGAAGAGAATTCGGTGCCACGTCATGGCTCTGATCTCATTTTAGTGTTTGCTTGATTGCGAGAAGCCGCGACGATGCTCGCCTCCCGTTAGGACCAGCAATCCGTCGCTAACGGGTCGCTCAACGCCATCGGACGGTGAATTGCGAATGCGTCCGTTCACGAGCATCGTGGTGGAGCCGCCACCATCCAAGTTGACCGCTTCGACAGCGCCCAGCGATACGAGTTCTTGCGCAAGTTCGTCGATGCGCATGCCTGCGCTGCTCGATTGGCGTCCATCGACGGTGACGAAGAGAATGGTCCCACGCCTGGTATATCCGGCTGCGGTGCGTGGATGACGCTTCGCTTCGTGAGCGAGATTCTCCTGCGATGGCATCGCTTTGCCGTTGCGGACGAGCAGGGGTCCGCCGCCGACGATGTCAGTGGCCTTGCAGGTGTCGGGACGCGATGGCTTCAGCTGCAGGTCGAGCTGAATGGCGGAACCTTGAGAAACTTTGGATCGAAGCCAATCGGCAGCAGCACCGGAGGCGGAGATCACGTAACCATCGCGCGGGATTTCGGTGTTCCCTGCCCCGTCTTCGACTTTCACAACGCGGCCACGAGCGTCCACAATGGCTTCCACTCCATCGCGGTCCGTGAGCGTGGTGGGTCCGAGCATGGGCCGATAGACGATCAGGTCATTGGCACCTCGGGGACGATTCACGCCGGTGACTGCATGAGAGAGGCCCTTAGAGGTGGTGATCTTCCCTTCGAAATTGACGATGTCTGTGTCGATCTTCTCGACGCCATTCTGCTCAGCACAGAGCAGCAGGACCGTGCGATTCCTGCCGTTCGAAACGACCTCGCCGTTCCACAGGTAAGCTCCTGCGGATGCTCCAGAGTAAGGCCCGGTTGTGACGAAGTATCCGGAGTTCACGGCAGCTTTGGCGCCGTATCGTTTCGCGAGACTCGACATCGTTTCGCGGCCGATTGCTCGATCATT
>DASQVJ010000506.1:0-9647 GCA_035640835.1 Bryobacteraceae bacterium | reverse complement strand
GATCGTACCCAGCACCCAGCTCGTGCTGAAGAAGTTAAACGGCACCAGGCCGCACAACACGAAAGCAGGGAAGTTCGGCTGCGACCCGCTCGGAAACACGCGCGTGAAGATGAACGTCAGCACGCCCATCATCACCAAAGGGCTGGCGATGCTCCAACCGAATCCTAGCGACATGTTCCGGTAGCGGACTCGGAAGTCTTTGAGCAGAAGATTGCTAAGTAGGTAGCCGTAATCTCCGCTCCAGCGTCCTATTAGGGCAGCGGAAGCCATGTGAGAAAGTAAACTCCGATAGTACCAGAGTTACCCAAGATTCTCGAAGAAAAATGCCGATTTTCGAGCCGCTTGCTGCCAGGTGTACTCGCGCGCAATTTCACGTCCACGACGCGACATTTCGGCCCTTTTTACCGGTGACGTAATGGCCTGGAGAAGCGCCGCTCGCAGACCCTCCACACTCTTCGGATCGATCAGGATTCCAGCATCCTGAGCGACCTCGGGTAACGAAGACACGTTTGAGGTGATCAGCGGCACGCCCGCAGCCATCGCCTGGGCTGCAGGAAAACCAAACCCCTCATAAAACGACGGGTAAACGAAAAGGTCCGAGCCAGCCGTTAACGCGGGCAGGTCACGCTCCGCCACATAGCCGAGATAACGCACACCATCCGGCGCCGATCGAAGGCGCGCGAGCGTCTTACTGTGCGCCCAACCCTCAGGTCCGGCAACGATCAGCTCCCAAGCCTCACGGATGTCCCTGGGAAGCTTGGCCCACGCATCGAGCAGCATGTCAACGTTCTTTCTGGGCTCGATCGTGCCGACAATCAGTGCATACGGCTTCGTCAGCTTCAATGAATGCTTCACGCGCCGCACCTCGTCCGACAGATCGCGAAAGTACACATCGGGAACCCCGGGATAGACCACAGAGATTTTCGAGTCACAAATCCCAAGAAGCCGAACCGTGTCGCGTTTCGTATGCTCCGAGATGGCGATCAGTCCGTTGGCGCGTTTCAGTACGTGCTCGGCGTAGTTTCGTTCTGCTCGAACATTCGCCGCAGTGTGGTTCTCCGGCATGAGCAGACAGGTCATGTCATAGAGCGTCGCCGTGAGCAGCTTCCCGCGTGGAGGCTTATGAACCTGATTCGACGCATGAAACACATCCGCGTCGCCCGCCGCCCAATTCATCAATGGCCCGCCGAGCACGTTGGTCGCATGCAGCAAGCCGATCCGCGCAATGGTGCCGGCCCGGCTCGCGACCGAACGCTCATGGTTCAAGTCCCCGATGTCCTGAATGAGCGGAAACGCCGACACCTGCAGTTCAGGCGCATGCAACTGCAGGGCGCGGATCCAGTGGTAGATATAGTTCTTCACCCCTGCGCTGCGCAACAGCAGCGATGTTGCGTCAACGCAGATCCGCATTCGTATACAGAAACTTACCGCCTGACGATGCGACGAGCTTCAATTCATCCTTCCCGACCAGGCTTTCGATCCTTGGCACCGCAGGCTTCTCGACCAGCAGGTACTGCCGCTCGGGCCTGCGCCAAATCTCTGCAAACTCCGAATCGTTGATAAACACGTTCGGCGCACCCGGGGCATGAGATCCGTACTCGAGATTGGTTACCCGGCCATTCAGAAGCAGCGCCCTCCGGTTCGTATAAAAGAACACTGAGGAGAACTTGTAGTACTGATCGTCGACGATCAGCTTCCCTTCAGGCGCGCGTAGCAGTGCTTCCGCAAGGGCCTTCGACCCCAGGTATGGATCGAAGACAACCAACGCAAGCCGAGCCGCATGGAAGAACAACACCATCATCGCCGCAACCGATAACCATGTCCTCTCTCCCTGATACTTCCAGGTGCCGGCCACGCCGATCAGAAATGCCAGGCCCGCAAGCATCAGCGGAACCTTCAAGTACGCGAATGACTGAATCGTGAGATCGCCCATGTGAGCGAGCGAAAGCGTGTACGCGTTCGGGTCCTGAGTCACCAGCGCATTCGAGATGTCCCCGGGCGCAGGTAGATTCCAAACCTGCGACAACAGAAAGGCAATGGCTCCAGCCGCAGCCAACGCGATAAAGCACAACACTCGTGTCGCGCTACGCACCCATCGTTCTTCCGCTATCGCACATCCCAACAAGAGCGCGACCGCGGGGTACGCCGGCAACGAGTAATACTCCTGCGTGGTCGAGAACGTGAAGAACACCATCAGGAACAGCGCCGAGCAAAGCATCAGCAACTTTGTTCGAGACGCGCGATCGGGGCCGAGAAACCGCAGCCGCCACACCGCGGGCAAATATACGCTCCACGGGAAGAACCACAAGAGGTGATAGAGCCAGAACAGATGCCTCGGGACGGTGTTGTAGTCCCGCGGGTATCTGATGTTCAGAAAGCGAAAAAGATGCTCGTTGAGGAAGTAGAACCAGAAGAAGCCGTGGTAAACACCACCCTCGCTCTTCATCGTGAAGTCGAAGAGCGGAGGATTCCGAACCATCGCGGCTATATGCCACGGCGCAGCGATCAACAGCACCAACAACGTGCCTCGGACAGGCCGGATTCTCGCCCATGTCTCGCGGCGAAAGAACTGTCCCGTGATGACTAGCCACAATACGCCGCCACCTAACGGAACAACCGCTCCCAACAAACCCTTGAGCAGGATGCCGACTCCGATGCTCGCCGCCATCACGGCCGACCACAGGTGAGGCCGCGGCTCATCGGCGTCAAGGCAGCGGAGCAATCCCCACGTCGCCAGCGCAATCGATGCCGCCAGCATTGCATCCGATATCTGGATTCGTGTGAAGAGAAACAGCCCGACGCACGTCGAAAGCACGACGGCGGCGAGATACCCCGCCCGCTCCGAGAAGGCCCACCGGCCCATCTGCAGCGTCAGGAAACACAATCCTACGACGCTCAGAGCGAGTGGCAATCGCGCTACCCAATCATGCACGCCGAAGATCATGAAGCAAATCGCCATGAGCCAGTACTTGAATGGCGGCTTCTCGAGATACGCGATCCCATTCAGGTGCGGCGTAACCCAGTCACCTGTCTCGACCATGGTGCGGGCAATCTGGCCCTGCACCGCATCCACGTCATCCATGAGCCCAGGCGGGCTCACGATGCACCCGAGGTAGATGACAACGGCGATCAGCAGAACGATAAGCGTGTGTCGGCGAGCTACGCCCCGCGAGGACGTGCTTTGGGACACGTCAGGGCTAACAGATTGCATCAAAACATCAGGGTAGCAACAGAAGTTTAGACGCTGAGACCGCCGGAGGATACGGACGATCTGGCAGCAGCCGCTGCCTTTCCATTCGTCAGTGCACCGCGCAGCATGACCAGCGACGGGATCATCACCATGCGGTGCCCGAGCACAATCAAGCCTTGCCTGGCCAATGCATTCAGAGTCGTTGACGTGGTCTCACGAGTCGCACCCACTAGACTCGCCAGTTCATTCTGCGAGATGTGGATAACGTTGCCGCCCGGCTCATTTGCCGGACTTAGCCTCGCGAGCTCATCCAGGTAATAGATGATTCGCTGCCGCACATCGCTCAAGCACAAATGCTCGATCTTCTGTTCGAGCCCGTTACGTTTTCGCAACAAGTGATCGACCACCATACGCCACAACTGCGGCCGGCGATCGCAAAACGCTTGAAAGATGTCGGATGGTATGGCGTAAGCGAGACCAGACTCGAGCACGCGTGCGGTTGAAGCATACGTGCCTTCTCCAAGGATCGCTTGCTCGCCGAACAACTCCCCAGGAGCTACGATTCCGATCAAAAGATCCTTGCCACTGTCGGTCGCTCGTTCGAGCTTCACAAGCCCTGATTCGAGATAATACACGCGATCGGCCACTGTTCCACTCGAGTACAGGGCAGATGCGCGTCGCGCCAACGCGAGCCGGACAACGCCTTCTCTGTTGAGCAGTTCTTCGTGTAGCGAACTACCTAAAGTGGATGGTGCCAAGGCTTTGTAAGCTCGCTCCTCTCAGAAATCTGAAGATCTTCTCAGCAAAGCAGCAAACGCTGCCGCACTTTCGAAGTCTCGACACAACTCTGGGTTTGTTAGATTGTGTCGGAAAAATTGCAACTTGTCAATGTACTTGAGTAGAGCTTGGTCTAGTACTTCCCGGTTAGTGGCCAGGATATCGCCCCAAATGTCGAATGAACTCAACGCTAAACGAGTCGTATCAATGAGTCCCTGCCCGGCAACTCGCAAATCATCACTGTCGAGTGACTCGCTAGCCAACGTGACGCATAACGCCGACGAGAGTAGCTGCGGTAAGTGCGACGTAAATGCCACGATTCGATCATGTTCCTGTGGCGACAGGTACACAATCGACGCACGAAAGGCTGCAATATATTCATGAAAGGCGCGAAAAAGCGCGGTTTCGATTTGCGACTCTTCGAGCGGCGTGAACACATATGTGCGCCCTGAAAACAGCTCGGCTTCCGCTGCTGCAACGCCACGAACTGCTTTGCCTGCCATAGGATGCCCGCCGATGAATAGCGGGATTCCGCGCTCTGCTGCTCGTTCGCAGATCACATGCTTCGTACTGCCTGCATCCGTTACCAAGAGCTCCGGCGTAGCCAACTCGGCTACTTCATCGATCGCGCTCAGGATGCCCCTAACCGGCTGAGCCAGATAGAGCAGTTGCGCTCGGCGGCAAGCCTCTCTGAGCTCGACACCTTCGTCGATCACCCCCAGCTCGAGCGCCTGCTTGATGGTGGATGGCGAACTAACGCCGAGGATGCGCCCGCGGAACCCGTGCTTCCGTAAGGCCAGTGCAAACGAACCGCCGATCAGGCCGACGCCGGCGATCGCGACGGTTTCGATCACGTTATACCGTCCGGCCAACGGCCTGGGCGATCAACCGGATCTGCGACATCATCTCGCCGAACTGCTCAGGTCGTAATGTCTGCGCGCCGTCGCTCAACGCATGATCAGGATCATGATGCACTTCGACGAGAAGTCCATCGGCGCCGGCGGCAATGGCTGCGCGAGCCATCGGCACCACTTGATCCCGCCGACCGGTGCCATGCGACGGATCGCCCACAATCGGCAAGTGCGACAACTTCTTCACCACAGGTATCGCCGAGATGTCCATGGTGTTGCGAGTGTAGGTTTCGAACGTGCGAATGCCGCGCTCGCACAAGATCACGTCGTAGTTGCCGCCCGACATGATGTACTCCGCCGATAGCAACAGCTCCTCGATCGTAGCCGCGATCCCGCGCTTCAACAGCACCGGCTTGTTCACCTTGCCGAGTTGCCTCAGCAAGTTGAAATTCTGCATGTTGCGCGCGCCGATTTGAAAGATATCGACGTACGGCATCATCAGCGGGATCTGCACGTGATCCATCACCTCGCTGATCACCAGGAGCCCGAACTGATCGGCCGCTTCGCGCATGAGCTGCAAGCCTTCCTCGCCCATGCCCTGAAAGCTGTAGGGCGAACTTCGCGGCTTAAACGCACCGCCTCGGATCACCTTCGCGCCACCCTCAGCAACAATCTCCGCGGCACGAAAAATTTGATCGCGGTTCTCGACGCTGCAAGGCCCAGCCATCGCGACGACACGGCAGCCGCCGATCTCCACATCACGAATCTTCACCACCGTGCCGCAGGGTCGAAACTGCTTGCTCGCGAGTTTGTACGGCGAAACAATTCGATGTGCTTCCTGCACACCTTCCATCAGCTCAAATGTTGTTGGATCGATGCTGTCTACTGGTCCGACCCCGCCCAGCACGGTTTGTACAACCCCCGTCGAACGGTGGACGGTGAAGTTCATCTCCACCAGGCGATCGATCACCGCCTGAATCTGCGCCTCCGTGGCGCCTGCTTCCATAACCACGAGCATTCAGCTTTGCATCCTCTGTTTCTGTAAGGTTCGCATTTCGTCAATAATGCGTTCGAAAATGCGCTTCACAGCGTCCGGTGGCAAAGGCCCGCGATTGTGCAACGTCACGTTCCGATACACCTCGTCTTCTCGCCGAGGCTCATACACCGGCATCGCCTGTTCCCGTTTGATGGCGCCGATGCACTCCACGATGCTCGTCCTCTCGTTCAACAACTGAAGAATGCCCCGGTCAATGTCGTCGATCTTGTCGCGAAACTCTGATAGTGCGGTGAACGCCTCTTCACGCGTCATTGCCGCTTCACCTCGTCCAAGGCCGTCCTGAGCGAGCGCGTAAACGACTCGAGCTTCGCTTCGAGATCCGGCGATCCACTGTTCTGCTCGATCAATCGAACGAACGCACTGCCCACAACCACTCCATCCGCAATCGATCCCACTTCGGCAGCTTGTTCCGGCGTTGAGATTCCAAAACCCACCGCAAGGGGCAGGGAGCTGATGTCGCGCACCGCGGCTACCAGGGGACGCACCGCAGCCGATACGCTCGTCTGCTCTCCCGTGATTCCTGTGCGCGACACCAGGTAGATGAACCCACTCGAATACTTCGCAACCAATCGCAGCCTTTGAGGAGTACTCGTAGGCGCCGCAAGAAAAATACGTTCGAGCCCGTGCCTCTGCATCACGTCGATATATCTTTCCGCTTCCTCGACACTCAAATCGGTCAGCAGACAGCCATCAATTCCCGCCGACACGGCGTCCGCCGCAAGTCTGTCGAGCCCAAATCGCATCGCTGGATTCAAATAAGTGAACAGGACAAGCGGAATGTCAGATGTTTCGCGAACCTCTCGCGCAATCTTCAAAACACGCTCGAGTGTCGTGCCCGCATGCAGCGCCCGATCGGACGCCCTCTGAATCACCGGCCCATCTGCAATTGGATCCGAGAAGGGTACACCAAGCTCGATCAAATCCGCGCCGCCACGCTCGAGTGCCGCGATCAGCCTCGGCGTATGCTCCGGACTCGGATCGCCCGCTGTTACATACGCAATCAGCGCCGGTTGTCCCTTCGCTTTTCGTTCATCGAATCGAGCTGCAATGCGATGCTCAGTCCGCGTCGCCATCGAGCCCCTTGACGTTCTCTCGATAAATGTCCGTATCCTTGTCTCCACGTCCTGACAGGTTCACAACGAAGATCTCACCCTTAGCTCCTGGCGCCGCGCGCAACACCTCAGCCACCGCATGCGCCGACTCGAGTGCCGGAATCAGGCCCTCAGTCCTAGCCAGCTTCTGCGCAGCCTGAAGCGCCTCACCATCACTGACCGACAGGTATTCCGCGCGCTTGGCATCGTGCAAGTATGCATGCTCAGGACCAACCGATGCGTAGTCAAGACCCGCCGATACCGAGTGCGTCGTCGACACCTGCCCGTCTTCGTTCTGCAGCAAGTAACTGAAGCATCCGTGCAGAACTCCCGGCGATCCGCCTTCAAAGCGCGCCGCATGTTCCCCAAGCCGCAGACTTCGGCCCCCCGCCTCGACACCGATCAGCCGCACGCCTTCGTCCTGCAAAAAGGGATAAAAGATTCCGATCGCGTTGCTGCCTCCGCCGACGCACGCATACACGCGATCAGGCAAGCGCTGCTCCTTATCGAGCACCTGCCGCCGCGCTTCATCGCCGATCACTCGATGAAAATCGCGAACCATCATCGGATAAGGATGGGCACCGAGCGCCGATCCCAACAGGTAATAGGTGTCGGCGACATTCGTGACCCAGTCACGCATCGCTTCGCTGATCGCATCCTTCAACGTACGGCTGCCGTTGTTGACCCCGACAACCGATGCGCCGAGCAGCCGCATGCGAAACACGTTCAGCCGCTGGCGCTGCATATCGTCCGAGCCCATGTACACCACGCAATCGAGCCCGAGCAGCGCGCAAGCCGTCGCCGTCGCCACTCCATGCTGACCGGCACCGGTCTCCGCGATGATGCGCCGCTTTCCCATCCTCTTCGCAAGCAGCGCCTGCCCAAGTGCGTTGTTGATCTTGTGCGCACCCGTGTGGAGCAGGTCCTCGCGCTTGAAGTAGATCTTGGCGCCTCCGAGCTCTTCGCTCAACCGCCGCGCATGATACAAAGGCGTCGGCCGGCCCGCATAGTCACCGAGCAACAGCTCCAGCTCTTGCTGAAACCCCTCATCCCTGCGCGCCTTGCAGTACGCCGCTTCCAGCTCCTCCAGCGGTGCCATCAGCACCTCTGGAACAAAGCGTCCGCCATAAGGGCCGAAATGCCCCGTAGCGTCAGGTTGCGAAACAATCATGTGTTTGCCTTGAGCGCAGCCTGAATAAAGGCCGCGACCTTCTTGTGATCTTTCCGTCCCGGTGTCGATTCGAGCTTCGAGCACGCATCCACACCCCACGGCCGGGCAATCCGAATTGCCTCGGCTACGTTCGATGCATGCAGCCCACCAGCCAACACCAACTTGGCTGAGAGCCCTCGAGCTATCTCCCAATCAAACGTCTCACCCGATCCGCCAAAGCCCGGCCCAGCCGAATCGAGCAGAATCGCGTCCGCTTTCACCCCGGCAATCAGCTCCGGCGAGAACCGCTCATCTGCACGATACGCCCGCCACACCGACACCGCTGCCGGCACCGAACTCGGAACCTCGCCATGTAGCTGCACCACATCGAGCCCTGCCGCGTCCACTGCCTGCTCCAGCAACTCCGGCGTAGCATTCACGAACACACCGACTTTCAGCACGCCCCCGTTCAAGCAGCGCCCAATCGCTCGAGCCCTTTCAAAGTCCAAATACCGCGGACTCCCCGGATAAAAGTTCAACCCGATCGCCGACGCTCCGGCTTCTGCCGACGCAAGCGCGTCTTCTGCCGTTGTCACGCCGCAGATCTTCACCATCATGAGCGTAATGCAGCAAGCGCCTCAGCAGGATTCTCGGCGCGCATTAATCTCTCACCGACCAGGAACGCCTGATAACCCGCCGCGCTCAATGTGCGGACGTCCTCCGCGGTCTCGATCCCACTTTCGCTGACCCGAATCGCCGATGAGGGAATGTGATCCGCGAGCCGCAATGAGACTTCCAACGACGTCGTAAACGTCCGTAGGTCGCGATTGTTCACGCCGATCACCGAAGCACCGGAATCGAGCGCTTTGGCCAGTTCATCCTGATCGTGCACCTCGACGAGCGCCGTCATCGAGAAGCGTTCGCCAAGCTCGCGCATCCGGCGCAAAGCCCCGACCTCGAGAATCGCCGCGATCAATAAAATCGCGTCCGCTCCATGAGCAGCGGCTTCCAAGACGTGATAGTCGGACGTCGTAAAATCCTTGCGCAAAACCGACAGTGAAACCGCGCCCCGCGCCGCCTGCAAATCATCCAGCGATCCGCAGAAAAAATTGCGATCCGTGAGTACGCTCAATGCCGACGCCCCACCTTTCTCGTAGCACCGAGCCGTCCAGACAGGGTCGAAGTTTTCCACCAGCACGCCCTTGCTCGGCGATGCCTGCTTAATCTCTCCAATGATTGCAGGAGCCTTCGCCCGCAAGGCTTCAGCGAAGTTACGCCGTTGTGACAGGCGGCTCTCCGCTTCTCGCTCCAATTGATCGCGGGTCGCAACGGCTGATTCCAGCTCCCTGGCTTTTTGCTGCACGATTCGTGCAAGTATGTCGGGTACAGCGGAGGTCATCTCGAAGAAGTTTTAAGTTTATCGGATCGCTCCATCCCAGCGAAGTCCCACTCGCCACAGCCGAGGTGCGCCAATCAGCGGCGTCGGACTGAAGCCAACCAAAAACTGCCGATCCGCAAAATTATCGACCGC
>DASQVJ010000505.1:0-7510 GCA_035640835.1 Bryobacteraceae bacterium | reverse complement strand
CAGGATGCCTGTATCTCGGGGGAGGTCGCCCTGGGGGAGCGTTGTCATCACGCACCGGGGGCATGGACCTGTAATGCTCAGGCGAACGGCACTCCCTATCAAGAGCGTTTGCCCGATCCAGGCGTTCTCCACGAAGTCCCGCTCGCCATCTCCGGTCTCGATCACGAGATTGGGGCGAAAGCGCCGCGCCTCGAACCGACCCTGTGGATAGAGATCTCGCAACCTGTCGAGGGTGGACGTCGTGAGGAGATGGGCGACCGCGGAATCGAAAAATGTACCCTCAGGCAGACCAAAGTCCGTGACGGTATTCTGATGCTCGAGACCTTCGATGTCCGGCCAATACTCTTCAGCTGTCGCTGCTGGCAGATCGGGCAACGAGTAAAGTTTGACGTCGCGCTGGAGGACGCTGGAGAGGATCTGGTTGATATCAGGTTGGACGCTATTGACGACGGTGCCGTCGGGCAGGTTAATCCGCACCGACGGCATTTTGCTACCCGGACTTGGACTGTCGGCCAGTGCAGCGCGGAAATCAAACAGGGTGGGCCACTTCCGTGGATTCTTCGCGCTGGCAACCTTGCCGTCGGAGTTGTCGCTGAGGCCGTAAATGCGATCACCGACGAGCCCGCGTGTTGTCACGTCGCTGGCATTCACCTCTTCTCCCATCATCGATTTGATTGGGTATCGCCAGAGAGCAACAACTGAGCCTACACGCCTTGGTGTCATGTTTATCCTCCAGCCTTTCACGCACGAAGTTGCTTACCAGTGAAATTCCTTGTCTATTACCTCGCTGCACTCGCCGCCTCGCCCGAATCGATGACAATATCCGATCGAGTGTTAACGATCGCCTGTAGTTCTGCCTGTTCTTCGGCAGGCACATGGAAGCTGTGAAGCGTCTGCTGAAAGTCGTCCAGGAACGCCTCCCATTCCGCGGCGGTAATCTTCAAGTGGGCGTGCGACTCCGCCATAGACTTGCCCGTATATTTCTGCGGGCCGCCTGCCGCCCAACAGACCATTTCGGTCACGAGGTATTTGAATCCCGGCGGCGGCACACGATGATGCGCTTCGTCCACCAAGGGGTTTGCATTTAGTCTGGGGTCGACCATGATGCGGTCGATGAGATCATCAACGACGGTAGCGATGCTGTAAACACCGCCGAGCCTTTCGTAAAGAGAAGGCTTGACTCCCTCCGCCTGCATGGGAATCTCCTTTCCGGGAGGGTCAGTCTATCACATCGGTTTGCTTGCTGACACTGCCTCGGAAGTTCCGCTAGGAGACGACGCGATGCTCGCTCGTCCCGAGCGGGTTATTCGCTGTGACTTCCTAACAATGACACTG
This sequence comes from Bryobacteraceae bacterium, assembly GCA_035640835.1. Lineage (GTDB taxonomy): Bacteria > Acidobacteriota > Terriglobia > Bryobacterales > Bryobacteraceae > DASQVJ01. Next base: position 6,175 of record DASQVJ010000505.1, on the reverse strand, counting down.
CGATAAGCTGGCTCGGAATGCTTAGTCGGCGCACCTTCGGAGTGGCTCTCGCGGGCGGGGTGGCGGTGCGTGCCGCTGACTCTATTTCGAATAGCATCCGCCGCGCACCCGCGCACGTCGAAGCGGGCGCGCACCTTGACGTCCAGCGGCGGTGGACGGGTTCGCTTTGCCGGTCCCGAGTGGTGAATCGCGGCAATGCTTCAACCCGCGTTGAACGCGTCGTTCTGTTCGACCTTGCTCATCGGCTCTCTCCTGAGACTGCGCTCTACGGCGAGAGCTTTCAGATGCTTTCGCAAACCGCCGGAACGCTGGGTGCACCGTTGAACTTGGCCTATTCGGAGGTGAAGCACTATCGCATTCCGCAACCCGCGGACGTGCAGACTGTCTTGACGGGACTCATGACGCTCTCGCCTCCAGGATCGCCGCATGCGTTGCTCGCTTTCACCTCGTGCCGTCGGTTCATCGGGCGCTTCTATCTCCGGCCAGGCACTATTCAAGTGGTGATGGAAACAGAAGGTGTGGAACTCGCGCCGGGCGAGAGCCTGGATCTCGAGGAGTTCACCATCGCGGAGGGAGCCGATCGTGCGTCACTGCTCGACACGCTCGCGCAACAGATTTCGAAGAACCATCCTCCGCTGGCGTTCCCGAGCCCGCCTACGGGCTGGTGTTCGTGGTATTGCTTCGGACCGCGTGTCACAGCGCAGAACGTGCTCGACAACCTCGATGCCATCAGCCGACGATTCCCTGCCCTGAAGTACGTACAAATTGACGACGGCTACCAGCTTGGGATGGGCGATTGGCTCGATACTGGCGCTGCATTCGGAGGTGACCTGAAGGGTGTGCTCCGGGAAATCCGCCGGCGCGGATTCGAACCGGCCATCTGGGTCGCGCCGTTCATCGCCGAAGCGAAATCGAAGGTCTTTCAAGAGCATCCCGACTGGTTCATGCAGGCTGACGATGGGTCGCCCTTAAGTGCAGACAGGGTGACGTTTCAAGGGTGGCGCCGTGGTCCGTGGTATGCCCTCGATGGGACCCATCAGGCCGTTCAGAAGCATCTGGAAAATACCTTTCGCGTTATGCGCCGCGAATGGGGCTGCACGTATTTCAAGCTTGACGCGAATTTCTGGGGCGCCATGCACGGAGGGCGGTTGCGTGACCGCTCCGCTACGCGCATCCAAGCTTATCGGCGCGGCATGGAAGCCATTCTGCGAGGCGCCGGCGACGCGTTCATCCTGGGATGCAATCACCCCATCTGGCCATCATTTGGCCTCATCCATGGCTCGCGAAGTTCCGGCGATGTCAGTCGAAAATGGACCACCCTGTCGAAGATCGCGCGCGAGAACCTGAGCCGCAACTGGCAGAACGGCCGGCTGTGGTGGAACGATCCGGACGCGGTCGTCCTCGCCGGTGCTCTGCCGCTGAACGAGTTCCAGTTCCATGCCACCGCCGTCTACGCATCCGGAGGCATGATTCTGTCCGGCGACGATCTTGCGAAAATCCCTGACGACCGCGCACAGATGCTTCAGAAATTGCTTCCGCCCACCGGCAGAGCTGCGAAATTTAGTGACGCGTCGCTAACTCTTGGGACTGTGGACTTGCCCGTAGCGCGGATGATCTGCGCGTTCAATTGGAACGATGAACCCGGGGCGGTTTCGCTCCCGAGCGGACCTGCTGCCGAGATCTCGGACTTTTGGACGAACGAACATGTAGGTAAGCTCGGCGCGGTCAAGCAAGTCGAGCTCGCACCACGTTCGGCGAAGCTGTTGCGTTGCGTGCGTGCAGGCTGAATCAGCCATAAGTGCCGGTACAGCGTATGATTCACTTGAAGAGAGAGACGACGATTTCATGACGATTCTGGAAGCCGCGCAAGCACTAACCGATGCCCTGCAGCTGTCACAACGCCCTGTTGGCATGGCGTTCACCGATACAATCCCGGCAGGCGTACCGGCATATTCGGGGCTCGTCCCGGCAGGGTGCCGGTTCTGGCAGGAGGCTACGCAGCGCGTGTTCGCAACTGTACCGCGAGACCACGAACTTTGTGCAGTCGGCGTCTACACGCATCACATGGTGCAAACCGAGGGCGTACAGTCGGACCTGCAGGATGCACTGCGCGTTTTCGGCGAGCTCCAATACGTCCGTCCGGAAGACATCGCGTTCATCCCTGTACTTGAGCGCGAGGCGAAGGTCGTCGTGTATGGCCCGCTCGACTCTATTCCGGTTGCTCCGGATGTCGTGTTGCTCTTCGTCAGGGCCGACCAAACTTTGATTCTCACCGAGGCATCGCAACAAGTAGAAGGCGGATTGCCGCCGGTGATGGGACGGCCCGCCTGCGCAATTGTTCCGCAGGCTGTGAATATTGGCCGGACCGCGCTCAGCCTGGGATGCTGCGGCGCACGCGCTTATCTCGACACTCTGACGCCCGAGACTGCGCTCTTTGCGATCCCCGGTTCAAAGCTAGAGGTATTTGCGGAGCGTGTCGAAGCGCTCGCAAAGGCAAATACTCTTCTTACAAGATTCCACTCGATTCGGCGGACAACAGTAGAGGCTGGAGAACACCCGAGCGTTTCAGAAACGCTTGCGGCGATGGCGTGATCTGGCATACCGAGCCGGCGGAGTTTGGGCTTACCCTTGACAAGCGAGCCTGAGATATCTCAGTATTGAGACAGCTCAGGTATGGCAAAGACAGACTCGCTTCAGGGATCGCTGGACCTGCTGGTCCTCAAGACACTTTCGCGACGGCCGCATCTGCATGGATACGGCATCATGGCGGCCATCCGGGACACGTCTGGCGAAGTGCTGCGCGCCGATGAAGGATCCCTGTATCCGGCCCTTCACCGGATGGAGGAAGCGGGCTGGATCAAGGCCGAGTGGACGACCACTGAGAGCGGTAGGCGGGCGCGGATGTATCAGCTGACGGCGGCCGGCAAGAAACAGCTTGCGGCGGAAGAATCCCGGTGGGATGCGGTCAGCGCGGCCATCAATCGCGTACTGAGGACAGTGTAGCGATGTCGATGTGGTCCCGGTTTGCGAACGTATTTCGAACGGAGCGGGTTTTTCGGGAGATCGATGAAGAGCTGGAGTCCCACATTGCTGAGGCGGTCGCGGAGGGTCGCGACGCCAGCGAGGCGAGAAGAGCTCTTGGGGCGAGGCTACAGCATATGGAGGCGAGCCGCGACGCGCGCATCATTGCGTGGCTGGATTGTGTGAAAGCCGATGTGATCTATGGCTGGCGGCAGGTTGCGAAGAACCCCGTCACCTCGGCGGCTGCAGTGCTTTCGCTGGCCCTCGCGATTGGAGCGTGCACGTCGGCGTTCCGGCTGATCGACGCCGTGCTGCTGAGACCGCTTCCCGTCGCCGGGGCTGACCGCCTGATGGTGTTTGCCCGTGAGGGGACCGGCCCAGACGGGAAGAAGATCGCATATGACGGCTGTGCTTATCCGATGTTCCAGGCGATGCGAGCGGCAGTGAGGGACGATGCCGAGTTGATCGCGGTCTCGTATGCAGAGCGCGTGGAATTGACGTTCGCCGATGTGCGGGGGATTGAGCGGGCGTACGTTCAGTATGTCTCGGGGTGGATGTTTCCGGCGTTCGAGTTGACTCCCGCGGTAGGACGTTTGTTCACGGCGCATGATGATGAGACGCCGATGGGGCATGCTTTTGCGGTGCTCGGGTACGACTTCTGGTTGCGCCGATTCAGCAAGGATCCGGGCGTGGTCGGCCGGACATTCCGCATGGGCAATCGCGTGTACGAAGTTGTCGGTGTGGCCGAGGAGAAGTTCACAGGCACGGAACCAGGCGTCGTAGTGGACGTGTTTGTGCCAACGATGATGCATCCGGCCGCGGTGCGCAACGACAGCACATGGCACAGATCGCTGGTGCAACTGCGGCCAGGCATCCAGGCGGGTCCTGTGCAGGATAAGCTGCATGCGACGGGGATGACCTTCGAGCGTGAGCGGCTTAAGCACATAAAAGGGCTTCCGCCCGAGCGACTGGCCCAGTTTTTGAACCAGCAGGGTGTACTGCGGCCGGCCTCGAGCGGTGTATCGGATTTGCAGGAGCGAAGCCGCGGCGCGCTGCTGGCCGTCGGGGTGATGGTCGGTCTTGTTCTTCTGATCGCGTGCGCTAACGTAGCGAATCTCATGACGGCGCGAGCGGTCGCCCGTAGTCGTGAGATGGCGATGCGGGTGTCCATCGGTGCAGGCCGGTGGCGCCTGATTCAGCTTGTGCTCTTTGAGAGCGCGTGGATTGCTTTTCTGGCGACGATGATCGGTGCCTGCTTTGCGTGGTGGTCGGCTCCGGTGATTGCGGGCATGCTGAATCCGGCAAGCAACCCGGCGCGGCTCGCAATGCCGGCCGATGCTCGTGTGTTCGGGTTCGCTGTGCTCTTGTCGTTCGGGGTCACACTGTCGTTTGGTCTGATGCCGGCAATGCGTGCATCGGGCGTGAAGCCGGCGAGCGTACTGAAAGGCGGCGACGATCCACATGCGAAGCGCAAGCTGATGCACTCGCTGGTAGGCCTGCAGGCTGCCTTCTGTGCTCTGGTGGTGCTCGCGGCGACTTTGTTTGCCGGGACGTACGACCGTCTCGTGCATGAGAACGTCGGTTTTTTGCCCGATGGCCTTCTCGTCGTGGATGTCGTATCGGAGCCGGGTCAACCAGTGGAGGCGTGGCGGCAGGCGGCGGCGCACCTGCGAACTCTGCCCGGTGTCGAGAGCGTGGCAATGGCAGATCGGCCATTGCTGGATGGATGGGCGTGGAACGGATTCATTTCGGTAAACGGGCAGGTGCCCTCAGAGGAACTGGCGTATTTCCGCTCGGTGGCGCCAGGGTGGCTGCGCACTATGCGGATCCCGCTTGTGGCGGGCCGGGACTTCGATGAGAATGACGCCTATCCGCGGAAAGCGATCGTGAACAAGGCGTTCGCGGCCACGTATTTCCACGGGGAGAATCCGGTCGGCAGAAAATTTGGACGCCAAATCGATCAATTCGAGATTGTCGGGCTGGTGGGGGATACGCGGTACAGAACGGTCCGGGAGACTCCGGTGCCGCAGGCGTTTTTTCCGCTCCGGTCAGAGGAACAGGGTCAAGGGCTCCGCTACGGCGGGACGTTCCTGGTACGCACATCGCTAACAAGTCCGATGATGCTGGGCGAGACCGTGCGGCGCGAGGTCGCGCAGGCGCGGCCCGGATTCCGTGCGGCCAACATACGGACCCAGAGGGAAATCAACGATTCGCACACAGTGCGGGAGCGGCTGGTGGCCATGCTGGCGGTTTTCTTTGCCGCAGTGGCTTTGCTGCTTGCAGGTGTGGGCTTGTACGGAGTATTGGACTACTCGGTGCTTCAACGACGGCGGGACATCGGAATCCGGATGGCGCTCGGGGCTAAGCCAACCGATGTGGTGCGGCGCGTCCTGGCGCAGTCGATGTGGACGATCGGCTCCGGTGCAGCGGCTGGTCTGGCCTGCGGTCTCGCGTGCGAGCGTTATGTCGAGTCGTTGTTGTATCGGGTGCATGCGACGGACTGGGGCGTGCTGATGCCGCCCGTGCTGATGCTGATTGCGGTGGCGGTGGCCGCTGTGACGCCGGCCGCGGTGCGAGCTGTACGAATCGATCCGGCTCGCACCTTGCGAACCGAGTAATCGAACTAGAGAGTTTGGGAAATGCCGAACGTCTTCTTTGCCGCTTGATCGGGCGGTGCTTCCGTTGCCGTCCCTGCGAAAACGCCAAAGTTTTCGGCAGTGTGCAAGTTATGGTCAGGGACGGAGCGGCAAGTTAGCTGATTCGCTCCAATCTGCCTTGCCGTCCGCAAGGACAGCGCTCGTGGAACACCACATGCATCCTCAGAAGGCCGTCGAGGTTTGCATGATTCAGTTGAAAGTTAACGGCGTTGATCGCTCATTCGATGGCGACCCGGAAATGCCGCTCCTTTGGTATCTGCGCGACGTCCTGTGCCTGACCGGAACCAAGTTCGGATGCGGCGTGGGACTGTGCGGCGCTTGCACTGTGCACAGGAACGGTGAGGCGATCCGTTCGTGTGTGACGGCGATGCGTTACACGGCTGGAGTTCAGGTGACGACCATTGAGGGTCTCTCAGCAAACGGGATCCACCCTGTCCAAAAGGCCTGGATGCAACTGAACGTTCCTCAGTGTGGGTATTGCCAGTCCGGCCAGATCA
>DASQVJ010000504.1:0-8843 GCA_035640835.1 Bryobacteraceae bacterium | reverse complement strand
AATGGAAGGTTAGACCCTTCTCTCTTTCTAAGAGGAAAGCAAACGGGAAAAGCTCACCCGATTCGCCCGGTCTCTGCTGCAAGCAGATTCTACTTAGCAGTCTCTTCCACCAACTCGTACTCAACGAAAGCAAAGCGCTTTGAGTCAGGTGACCAGGAGTTCACGTTGATGCTTCCCTGACCACCGAAAAACGTCACGAGCACGGTTGGCTCGGCGCCGAGCTTGACCCTTCCCGAACTCGCCGGCAGCATGCGGAGCAGCATGCCCGGCATACGATCGTTATGGCCGGCGGTCCCGGCGGGAAAGCTGAGAAACGCCATGTGGCGGCCGTTCGGAGAAAGGTGCGGAAACCAGTCCTCGCCGGCGTCATTCGTGATCTGTTCCGCCAACTTGTCGCCCGGTCCTGCACCATTCGGAGGCATGCGCCAGATATTCCAGCCGCCGCCTCGGTTGGAGTTGAAGTAGATCCACTTGCCGTCAGGCGAGTATTCGGGGCCGTCATCGTATGCGCCGGCGCTCGTCAACTGCTGCTCGGGACCGCCATCCGCGGGCACGCGATATAACTCGAACTTCCCATTTCGCTGCCCGACAAAGGCCAGCCATTTCCCGTCTGGAGACCAGCCGTGAAAATAGCTTGGTGCTGCCGGAGTTGCCAACCTGACATCAGTGCCATCCGCGTTCGCCACATAGACCTGCGAAGCCCTCGAGTTCGGACTCGACGCGGAGAACGCCAGGCGTCTACCGTCAAACGACAGGTCATGGTCGTTGTTGCAGCGGTAAGGTCCACCCTGGAGCTCGATCTTCTCCAACTGAGCGCTTGCAGTGCCTAGCGGCAGGCGGAACAGGCTGCCACCTGAATTTACGAGAAGCCATTTGCCATCTCGCGACCAGTTCGGCGCCTCGATGATTCCGTCACCGCTGTAAACAATTTGGTTCGTCTTCTTCTCCAAGTCAAAGATGCGGATCTTGCTCAGGTAATGTGGAGCCACTTGCACCTGAACGTTCTTGAACACCGCTGTTTCGACCACATCGGCGTTGTGCGAAGACACTCCGATCCCTACGTAAACCGGATCAGTAAAGGTCATCACCTGAGGACCAGTCGCCTTGAACTCTTCGCTCCGATTGCCCGCAAACACGCTGATCCTGTTGCCGCGTCGCTCCAGCCTGACGCGCGTGGGAGCCTTTACTTCAGACCGCATCTCAGCCGTCGGGCCTCCAGCGGCAGTCCGGTACTGCAAGGAGGTAAGTCCATCGCCATGAACAGCGATGTCCGCGTACACCGATCCGGGTGTCAGGTCCTGCCTCACCATCAATACGGCCTTCCGATGCGGATCTGCGCCTTGAGCTTCGAACGCGATGTCGGCCGATAGTGTCGCGTCCCCGGAGACACGCCTCCAGACGAAGTGAAATGCATCTTGAGTTCCCCAGATATTCGCGCCTCCCCCTGTAATTCGATACTGGCCGGCAGCAGCCTCGTATACGGCGGATCCGGGTTTTGGGTTCGTTCCGATATCGCCATGCCCCTCAAACCAGCCAAGGTTATTCTGTCCCCATAGTGCCGCTGCTAATGCGACGCACAATCTTCCGAGTCGTGAGCTCATCGACGCTATACTACTCCTGCCTTGGTAGCGTGTGAATTGACATGCGAACGCCGTTTGTGGTGTTTTGCCGTTGGTTCCCGCCGCAGCGTTCGCACACGCCAGAGTCAACAATCACAACCCGCCGAGCCTGGCGTAAGCGGTACACATACTCTGGCGACGCGGCTCAGCCTCCGAGTCCTCGACTACACGGCGCCGTTACACTTGGACGTGTAAACGCCGTTGCGCGGATGTGCCGCACGCCGCGCCGACTGACTGTCCCCGAAAACGGCGATTGCGGAAACTTACCTGTCCCGGAAATGTTGACCATCTCTCGACGCGCCAATCGACGGTAACGGGACACGTCGGGCACGATGCCGTTGAACGACTCAGGCCTGAGGAGATGGAAGTACGGCTGAAAGCCCAGTCGAGAGCGGGCGTACTGTCCAAAAACTGGGACGCGGTGAAAACAATACACATGGGCCTATTACTGCGGGTGCCGATGATACGGTTGGAGAGTGGGCGTTCTCGATCCGTTCCGGTTCGTGCTGATCTCTATCGCGGGGTGGATGAATCAACAGCAGCAACAGGCAATCGACTATCTGCGTGAAGAGAACCGAGTCCTGCGCGAGCAGCTCGGCGGGCGCCGACTTCGTTTCACTGATGACCAGCGTCCGCGGCGAGAGCGAAGGGCCTCGAACGGCGCGCTCTGACGCAGCTCGCAACCATCGTTACGCCTGAGACTCTGCTCGCCTGGCACCGAAAGCTGATCGCTAGGAAGTGCGATGGGAGCGCCAGCCGCGGTCCCGGTCGACCCCGCACGGGAGACGAAATCGAATCGCTGGTGATGGAAATGGCCGTCGAGAACCGCGACTGGGGATACACGCGCATTGTCGGTGCACTGTCGAACCTCGGATACAACCTGGCGCGAGGCACGGTTGCCAACATCCTGAAGCGACGTGGCATTGAACCAGCCCCGGAGCGTCCGTCTGGCCGGACGAACGGGACCTGAATGCGTTTCTCCGCTGGTTCGACTGCAGTTTCCATTCGATGGTCGTCGATGTATGTGACGAACGCCTGCGGCGCACGGATACCTGAACGAACAGAACTCGATCCGATATTTGGACATTACGGGGTAAAAGGGTAGTTGCCTTGAGCCGGAAACAGACGAACGAAGCCCAGTACTCAGTCCCGTCGACATTCCTGGCCTCACGAAAAACCTTTGCCAAGGGCCGACCAGTAGCGTGCTTGCAAGCGGCATCAAACGCAGACTGCACGGCCGCTTGGCTGAGAACTTTTTTCAGAGCGAAAACTCGGCCGTTCGCCGGCGTTCGCAAGTCATCGATCGAAACGTCCGGCATGCGTATTGGGCGCGTCGGTGTCACGCCGACTTCAACACGCCCTTGTTACCGGATTGCCACAGCGCAAACATTTCTTTCCTATAGCGTTTCGGGGGGCGCCCCAAGCTGATTCTAACGCGTCGCCAGCAACATCGCCGAACCAGTGGTGAAACGCGCGCTGGCTTATGGGCGTTGATTTCGGCCGAATCTGGAAGAAGTTTCAGGGGCATCGCTGGACATGCGAGCCCCCGGGCCGAGATCTAAAACATGTACTTCAGCGCAAGCTGCATTTCGCGATTGTTGGATGCAGTAGACGTGATTCGTCCGAACGTCGCGTTGCCAAGAGTACGACCAGGCGCAGCGAACTGGGGAGTATTCGTGAAGTTGAAAGCCTCCCATCGGAACTGTAGGCGATGTCCCTCACGAATACCGAACTCCTTCAGGAGAGACAGGTCCCACAGCTTTTGGGCGGGGGCGTCAACGAGGGCGACACCCGCGTTGCCGTACCCAAGCGTGGTCGGATCGTAGATCCCCTCACCGGGACAGCCGTTGCACTTAGACCTGACGAAAGCCGCCGTGTTGAACCATTGGTCAAGCGAACGATTCTCCCAGACTCGTTCGACCGTCTGGCCGGGCAGGATGTGCGGTCGCGGGTTGCTGAAGGCACCTGTATTGTGGGAGTCGCCGGCCTGATTGATGGTGACCGGCGCTCCGGAAGTGAGTTGAATGATGTTATTGATGGACCAGCCGCCGAATATCTGGCCCAGGAAGCCGCGATTGTTGCGAAGCCACGGAATATCCCAGACGTTGCTCGCCACAAATCGATGCCGGCGGTCGATAGGCGTTCTGCCGTAATCCAAACGGTGATTCAGTGGATCTTGAGGCCAGTTATCAGCTGAGCCGGCGTTATCATTCACGCCATAACCGGTGCCCAGTGCCTTCTGAAAGTTGTAGGAAGCGTTGAACACGAAACCTGCCGAATAGCGCTTCTCGGCTCGTATCTGCAGCGCGTTGTAGTTGGCATTTTTGCTCGTGTCCAAGCGACGAACGATTCCAAGGGGCAGCAGCGTATTCGGATCTCGCGAGTCGACGTAGAACGGATACGGACGCCTGGACTGGATATCACCGAGACCAGGTGGTGGCGTGTTCCAGTTCCTATACGAATAGTCGAGATGCGAAGTCTTGCTCCCGACGTACCCAATGCCGATGACCGTGTCCTTGAAAATCGCTCTTTCCACTTCAAAGGTCCACTGCCAGATGCTGTTGTTCAGATAGTAGGGGCGGTTGTTTTCCTTCAGATTTCCAAGCATCACCAGCGCGATTGGAAGTTGTGCGGTTTGCCCTGCAAACGGCTTATCAATCGTCGCTGTCGGGTTCGTTTTGTTATTTTCGGCGAGCGCCGACCCGGCGAACGGCGGCTGATTATTTAGAATCGTGAAGTTGTTGATGATCTGAGCGTCGTAAAACAGGCCGGCACCGGTCCGGATCACGGTCTTATCTGTCACGCGGTAAGCAATGCCCAAACGGGGCATGAACTGCCGGTAGTTAACATCGTAAAGCAGCTCCGATTTGCCAGGATTCGGAATCAGCGTAGGCGCCGTCCTACCGTTGATGGTGCGTAGATTTTCGCCTTCAATGGAGAGCGTTCGCAGCCGGCCCTGGTTGTCCGTAACGCCGCCAAAAATGTCCCACCGAATCCCGAAGTTGATGGTCAGCTTAGAGGTGGCTTTCCAGTCGTCAAGGGCATAGAACCCGTATTTGTTTTGACGTGCGTAAACAGGTGGAACACCCTCGGCAGTCTCTGCCGACACAGGGATTCCCAGCATGAATGCAGCGAAACTATCCGGGATCCCCGCAATATCTCGATTGAACGTAATTCGTCCGCGAGCGAGGTTGGCCTCCGCGCGATCTACGACACTTTGTCGCACCATGCCGCCGAACTTGAAGTTATGCCGCCCTCGCGTCACCATGAGGTTGTCCGAGTACTCGAGAACGTGCATACGTTCAAACTTGCCGCCAAGACCGTTCACGCTGATGCTGCTATAACCGGTCAGCACGACCTCCGGAATCCCGGTTTCACTCGGTGTCAGCGTTCGGTTGTTATCACCGACTACACGAAAGTCGAGGCCGATATCCTGCGGCAGAAAGTCGGAGCCTGAAAAGAGCGCAAACGTGTCGTTCGTCGCCGCATTCCAGCCAAAACGAAACTCGTTCAGTACCGTGGGCGTGATGATCTTGGTGTAGCCAATCGCCAGGTTCTGAGCTCGTGTCGGCACGCGACTGATTCCCACGGGATTCAGCGGCGTCGTATCGGTGGACACGTCCACCAGCGCATAGCGGCCGAAGAGACGATCGTTGTCGGTGAGCCTGTGGTCGACACGCCCGATATAGCCATCGTTCACGATTTTCGTGTCGTTGGTACCGATCAGGTTGATGGGGCTTCTCGTCGCGCGTGCCACATCGTCGTGGTTGGGCAACGGCAGGTATCCGCCATAGGAGAACGGACTCAGGGTTGAGTTGTTCAGCAGCCGAAGCGAGGTCTGATTCAACAGGCTCGGCGGAATGATGTTGTTCGGAAACGGAGTGGTCGAGCCCGGCATTCGAATCGCGCGGGTAGCAGCGGGGTTCGCATCATTCGGGTACCAGCGATTTCCCGGGATCAGAAGTTCGGAGAAGTCGCCTCGCCGCATGGCCTCTGTCGGCACGCTGGCTGAAGCTGGCGTGGCTCGATTTTCCCGCGTTCCGTCGTAGTTAAAGAGAAAGAACGTTCGATCCCGAATGATGGGACCAGAAAAGACTCCACCGAACTGGTTGCGTCGCAGTTTGTTTTTCGGCTGAGAGTTTGGCAGGAAGAAGCCCCGCGCATCGAACATGTCGTTGCGGAGAAATTCGAAGGCTGTTCCGTGGAACTGATTGGTGCCGGACTTCACGACCACGTTGACCTGCGCGCCGGATTGCATGCCGTACTCGGCTGAGTAGACGGCAGTCTGGACCTTGAACTCCTCCACGGCATCGATGGATGGATTGAAGGTTGTGGTGTTGGTCCACGCTTGTGTAGCCACCACGCCGTCCAGTGTCACGTTCTGATTGATTCCGCGCTGCCCGTTGGCAGAGATGCCTCGCCCGACGCTGGTCACAACACCGGGAGTGAGCGAGGCCAGGTCAGTCAGGTTGCGTCCGTTCAGAGGCAGTTCAACGATTCGCTTGCCGTCTACCACCGCACCAAGCGCAGCATCTTCCGTGCGAAGTACAGGAGCATTCGCAACCACCTGAACTGTCTCCGCCTGTGCGCCGAGCTGAAGCGAAAAGTCCAGGCGCGCCTTTTGATTCACCTGCAGGACAACGGACCGCACAACATCGGTCTTGAATCCAGCCATCGTGCACGTGACTTCGTATTCACCCACATCCAACAGCGGAAACGAGTAGTTTCCGGTTTCGTTGCTCAACGTCCTACGAATGTCGCCGGTGCTGACGCGCCGCGCCGTGACAGTGGCACCGGATATTACGGCACCGCTGCTATCTGAAACAAGTCCAAGGATCTCCGTGGACACAGTTTGCGCATACAGCGGTGTCAGGCAAAGCAGACACACCACTCCTAGCTTCATAAACACTCCCGTTTAATCAGTTCTCTCGCTCTTCTAGTGCGGCAGAAAGCGCCACGCCGATGCGTGCCCGAGCGCTATAAAGTGCGGGAATACGTGTGCCGCTTGGCAGTCCACTTGGCCTTCAAGTACTCCCCCATATCTACTTCTCCAGACATTTCTCCGGCCTCGAGTGTCCCAGCAAACGTAAAAGTGAGATGGTCGCCCATTTCACCTTCAGACATGTTGCTGGTAACGCGTACCGAAGGACCATCGATGGTGCCGGCGAGGTCTCGCTTGACGAAATCACCATGATGGGTGCCAACAATCTGGTTCCCTTGCTGGTTCAGGTAAAGAACGTGGTCAGTCGATCCACTCAAGAACTCCAGATGCACATTCCAGCGCCCAGTCAGATCGGCTGCCGGTTGCTTAGGAGCCGCTTGCTGCAGCGGTCCACGTGAGGACGATAGAACCTCGACAATTCGTTTGGCAACGATCTTCTCGTCGCCCGGCTGCATCATGTACGCCGTAACTGAAATTCCCGTGTCCGTGTCCGCGGTGCGCATGCGAGCGCCACCACCGCCCAAGGCAATGCGAGGCTCGCCCTTGTACAGGAGCTCAGAGACCTGCTCGCCTGTGATGCCGAGTTTCGCAGTGTTCCAGGAAATGCCCAGGCCGGGGCTCCGATTAGAAAGTCCCCGAGGCTCTCGCAGGTTTGTCGTAACACCATCGAGCCGTTTCACAGCCTCTGCGATGTGTTCGAGCCTTGAGAGCCACTGCTTCCACTCCGCCTGGTGGTCCCGCTTTGTCCACATCTCTACCGCCATCAACGCGCCCATCGCCTCTTCCTTGCCGACCTTCATGGATCGGCCGTAGCCATGATGGGGAGCGCTGTGCATCCACATGGCTTGCACAAGATCCTTACGCCCAAGCACAATCCCAGTGCACTGCGGACCGCGCAGAGCCTTGCCGCCGCTGTAGCCCACCAGAGTCGCGCCCTTTTGCAAATGCACGTTCGGAATTGTGAGGACTTCCGCGGCGGCATCGACAAAGATGGGAATTCCGCGCGGCTTCGCCATCGATGCAATAGCCTCTGTCGACAGGGAGCCCGAGGCGCTTCGCTCATTGGCAAAGATGTAGATCATGGCCACGCGCGGACCCATGGCGCGTTCCAACTCCTCCGGGGAGTTCACCTCGATGATCTTTACGCCCACGGAGCGAATGGCAGCGTCATAGACGTTGCGCGAGTGCTTCGGGATGATGACCTCATCCTTGGCGAACCCATGCAGGTTGGGAATCCGGACATGGAGATCCGGGTTGCCGCCCGCAACACATGCGGCAGTCGCATGAGCCATGCCCGCAGCACAACCCGAGGTCACGATACCCCACTCAGCTCCGGTCAATTCGGCCAGACGCCGGCCGATTCCTTCCATTAACTCGTCCAATTGGACGTAGTGCTTGGCAGCGGCCTGCTGCGCCGCGAGTACTTCCGGTAACTCCAGCGAACCACCAATGATCGTCAGAGTGCCACGGCAGTTGATCAGCGGTCGCACCCCTATCGACTGATAAATATTCGGCCCGACCTCAAGCCCCTTGCCCGGAGCAGCCGCGATGGACTGCGGTTGAAGAAAGACGGGCAACGAAGCAAGCGGCAGCTTTGCGAACAAGTCCCGACGGCTCGGGAGCCCAGTATTGCGAATAGCGTCCCAGATCTTGCGCATGCAGCCTCCCTCTTTGTTGTTCTCCGTCAGCGTGACGATTCCTACTTCGCTGATGTCGTTGTGCGTCTCGGCCTTGCCCCGGAAGGCTGATTCGCCAGGCCGTCCCACAGCGGCTCCGAAGGCGGTCGCTGGCCGAAGGGCACCGTTTCCCAGCTTCCACGCCCGACTCCGTTAAGGTCGTAGACAATCTTGCCGTCTCGGAGCGTCATCTCCGCGACCAGCTTTCGTGTTCCGTCTACGCGGAGATTCGCCTCGTCCAGAAAACCAAACTTGCCGTTCTCGAGGCGAAGCACCGCGATGTCCGCAACGGCACCTGGCGAAAGATGGCCGAGCTCTTCGTGTTTGATCTGCTTCGCTGGATTCCAGGTAGACCGCAGAATCACTTCATCCAGGCTCATCCCCATCGCCAGGAACTTACTCATGACGTTGAGCATGTCCTTCATGCCCCGGCTGGCACTGCTGCGATGGAGGTCCGTTGAGATGGAATCAGGCACGAACCCGGCCTTCATCAGCGGAATCGCACAGGACCATTGGAAGCTACCTCCGCCGTGACCGACATCGAAAAAGATGCCCTTCTTGCGGCCGGCAATCATTGCCTGGCTAGGTCCGCGCGTCTCGGGATCC
>DASQVJ010000503.1:0-6502 GCA_035640835.1 Bryobacteraceae bacterium | reverse complement strand
CGTGCCGAGCAAATGGCCGAGCTCTTCAGCGGCAAGGTGCACCCCTACGATCAGCTCTTCTCCCTGCTTCCGGATGTCGACATTGTCATCACCTCGAGCGGCGCGCCTCACTACATCCTCACGCGCGACCGCATGAAGGATGTGATGAAGAGCCGGAGGAGCAAGCCGATGTTTTTGATCGACATCGCTGTTCCACGAAATGTCGAACCATCCATCAACGACCTCGACAACATCTTCCTTTACGACATCGATGACCTTCAGAAGGTCGTCGACACAAACCTCAAAGACCGTGTCGTGGAAGCCGAAGAGGCTGACCGGATCGTGGACGAGGAGGTCGAGAGGCTCGAAGGCTGGTTGCGCACGCGTGAGGTCGTGCCCGTGATCGTCAGTCTTCAAACGCACCTCGAACAGATCCGTGCGGGAGAGTTCGAGCGGCTGCGCAAAAAGCTCGGCCCGCTCACAGCCGAGCAGGAAGAAGCCATCGAGCAGCTTACCCGCGCCATCATCAACAAGGTCGCCCACGGCCCCATTGCCGAACTCCGCAGCAGCGCCAACGCTCCCGAAGCGCTGCCGGTGCCCGAAGTCATCAAACGCGCCTTCCGTCTTAAGGAGAACAACTAGCGAGTGCTCACAATCGGATCGCGAGGTTCGAAGCTTGCGCTTTGGCAAGCGCATCACGTGCAGAGTCTTCTCCAATCCCTTGGGTACGAATGCCGCATCGAGGTCATCAAAACCAAAGGCGATATGGTGCAGAACGTTGCGCTCAAAGAGATCGGCAACAAGGGTCTCTTCACAAAGGAGATCGAAGATGCGCTCCTCGATGGCAGCGTCGATCTCGCAGTTCACTCTCTGAAGGACATGCCCACCGAGCTTCCAGCGGGCCTGCAACTCACCGCCACACCGGCTCGCGAAGACACACGCGATGCCTTGATCGGAAAAACGCTCTCCGAGCTACAACCCGGCATGCGCGTCGGCACGGGATCTTTGCGGCGCGTCGCGCAACTCCGCATCCTGATTCCCGGTGTCCACGTCGATCCCATTCGCGGCAATGTCGACACGCGCCTCCGCAAGCTCGATGAGGGCGAGTACGACGCGATCGTGCTGGCAGCTGCGGGTCTGCGTCGCTTAGGCTGGAGCGAACGGATCGCCGAATATCTCAGCCCCGAGCAGATGTGCCCAGCGGTCGGCCAGGGAGCACTTGCCATCGAGACCCGCGCCGACGATGGACTCGCAACGGTCGCCTGCCGCCAGCTCGACGATGCGCCTACACACGCCGCGATCACCTGTGAGCGAGCCGTTCTCGCCGAACTCGGCGGTGGATGTCAGGTGCCTGTTGGCGCGCATGCCACACTCATCAGTAACAGCCGTCTTCATGTCAGGGCCGTCGTGGTATCGCCGGCAGGCGACCGCATCGTCCGCGCGAATGGGGAGGCTCCCGCCGAGGAAGCCGCTCGACTCGGGGAAGAGATCGGACGCCAGTTGCTCGATCGTGGCGGCCAGCAGATTTTGGAAGAGGTTTACGGTAGTCAGTGAACAAGGTCTACCTGGTTGGCGCGGGCCCTGGTGATCCCGAACTGATCACCGTAAAGGGCCAACGCGTGCTTCAGCTGGCGGACTGCGTTCTTTACGACCATCTCGCGAGCTCCAGCCTCCTGCAGCACGCTCCACCCGGCGCCGAACGAATCTACGTCGGCAAGCGCAAGTCTGCGCACAGCCACAAGCAGGAAGAGATCACTGAGATGATGATCGAGCGGGCGCGACGCGGTCAGAACGTTGTGCGCCTGAAGGGCGGCGATCCGTACATCTTCGGCCGAGGTGGAGAAGAGGTGGAGGCTCTCGCCGAAGCCGGCATTGCTTTCGAAGTGGTCCCGGGAGTCACCTCGCCCCTCGGCATTGCCGCCTACACCGGTGTCCCCCTGACTCATCGCGAACACACATCCGTGGTCACCTTCGTTACCGGACACGATGTGGGCGGCATCGATTGGAAGCGCATCGGCGTAAGCGAGACACTCGTCATTTTCATGGGCGTGCACTTCGTGGTCGACATTGTGCGCGAGTTGCTGGCTTCCGGGAGATCGCCAAGCACGCCCGCCATGTGCGTCCGATGGGGGACGCGCCCAGATCAGCTCACCGTACAAGGAACACTCGCAAGCCTGCCGCGACTCGTGCAGGAGGCCGGTCTGAAGCCGCCCGCGACCATGATCATCGGAGATGTTGTCCTGCTCCGCAAGAAGCTCGATTGGTTTGAGCACCTGCCTTTATTTGGACAACGCATCGTCGTCACGCGGTCGGCCTCGCAAGCCGGCGAGTTGTCCTCCCTACTTCGAGAGCAAGCAGCCGACGTGGTCGAAGTTCCGGTAATCGCCTTGGAACCGCTCGACGACTACACGGAGCTGGATGCTGCAATCCGCGCGCTCGAAACCTACTCCTGGCTCATCTTCACGAGCACCAATGCGGTCGAGTTCTTCCTTGCCCGTCTCAAAGCTTGCGGACGCGATTTCCGAGCGATCCGAGGGCTCCTGTGCGCCATCGGCGATGCGACTCGCCGGGCACTCGAGCAAGCTGGACTGATTGTAGATCTGCAACCGGCGGAAGCTGTCTCGGAATCAGTCGTCGAGGCATTCGCAGGACACTCTCTCGACGGCGCGAAGGTGCTGCTGCCGCGTGCCTCAGCAGCTCGTGAAGTGATACCGGAAGCGCTTCGAGCAGCCGGTGCAGACGTTCATGTTGTCGACGCTTACCGCAACGTGATCCCACCGAACGCCGAGGCACTCGCGCAAGAGGTGTTCGACGGCTCGCCGAAACCCGACTGGGTGATCTTCACGAGTTCGTCCACCGTGAAAAACCTCGTCGCACTGGTTGGTCGCGATCGCCTGGAAGGAGTGCGTGTCGCCAGCATCGGCCCGATCACAAGCAACACAGCACGAATGCACGGACTCGCTGTTGAAGTCGAGGCCGCCGAAGCGACCATGCGAGCACTCGTCGGTGGAATCGTCGCGGCCTGCTCACCCGACTACCAGATATAGTCTTTCGCGTCGCTGCGGCGAGCATGTCCATCGAGCACGTGCACCACGCGCAACTTCTTGAGCTTCTCCGACGACAGCTGACCCAAAGGAATGTAGAGGATCTGCATGCCTGTCCGAGCCGCGATACTCCGGAATACCGATCGCGGAGGCTTCGCCGCCACGTACACCACGAGCCTTCCAACCGAGTAGTCAAGCCCGGCCAGCAACAGCCGTTCTGCCTTTGTCTCGGCGAAGTCGTAGTCGGGATCGCTCCACACATCGTACATGCGACGCGGCGGCAACGACATCAACAACCCGCCATACTCCGCACGACCAATACCCGGCCCAACCATGTGCTCAAACGGATAGCTCGAGTAAAAGGCCATGTCCGATTCATTCTGGTTCTCGCCGAGCCAGGTCGTCATGAAGCCGTACTTCTCCTCGAAGCCTTTGTCTTCATCGAAGATCACGATCACGGAGCCTACATCCCCCGAGACTTTCTCTTGTTGCCGAACGTAGATCTTGCCCTCATGCCAGTTGCGGATGGTCTCGCGCAAGTCGATTCCGTCGAGTAACGAGGTAGTGAACGGGTAGACGCGTTCACGCTCTTCGGACAGGATGCTCTTCGCTTTCGACTTTAAGAAGCGCGCGTAGTTCTCGATGACCAGGTCTTCCGGCGGATACGAACAGATCGAATCGCCATCGATCTGCTCAGCCCACTCCCCTTCCCGCTTCTCTTTCTTACGTGCCTTGAATCCTGGACGAACCCGCTTCTTGAAGTTGGGCAGACGCCGGCGCAACCGAATGCGCCTCGTCTGAAAGTACATCTCCTCGCCCGATATGTGGACCGTCTCGAGTGCCGAGACCGAACGTTGAGCAAGGTACTTGTTCGCGTTGTCCCACACTTCCCAACCGAAGTTGTCGTCCACCACCGATCGCGCGGCTACCGCAAGATCGAAGATGCTCGGCGTAAGATCGCCATCCATCAAGGCGAGATTGCGTGAATACCGGGCAATCAACATCCGCTGCCAGTGGAGCACGTGATCGCCGGTATTCGTGTTGTAAGTCTGCTCGGCAATGCGCAACAAATCGAGCTGCACTCGGGGCCGATCGACCGACAGCTCATTCAACATCGTGTGCCGGAAATGTTCGTACCGATCCTGCAGGAACGGATACTCCGCAAGGATGTCGATGAGGCAATCCGGATGCGGGTTCACCAGGCGCAGCGAAGGATAGCGGCGCGATTCCGGCGGAGGCTCCTGCGGGACCTCAAATGCCTCCAGCAACCGCTCCAGCATGTTGAGCGATACAACCGCGAGCACGTTCGCAAGCGGATCCGAGCCCTGCAGCTTCCACGCCATCGCCGCAGCGTGCACATCGATTTCAGTCGATCGCGTTACAGCGTGTTCCCGATAGAGCTGTACGTAACGCTCATAGCCGATCGAGCGCAAAGAATACGAATCAGGCGCCCGATCCGGCACGTGCGGCCTCTCATTCAGATCCGGCTCGATGAACATGATTTCCGAGCCGATCTCCCGAGCCGTGCGTACCGCCTCTACAAACGGATCCGCGGGCTCCACCGGAACGTAAATCGCCCGGCCCTCAAAGTCCTCAGAGTCCATCTCCGCCAACGTGGGCTGCGGCGCATCCGGATCCGCATACATGATCACCGAGATCTCGGGCAGACGGTCGACAGCCTTCAGGTATTGCCGCTCGAGCGAGACCGGCAGCTCCACCGCAACCACTTTCGGCTGCTCCAGTAGAATCGCCCGGCGCACCTCCATCGCAAACTCGAGCCGTCCAGGCAGAACAGGAACGAAGCGGACATTGCCGCGCTTCAGCTCAGAGACTTCGGGCATACCGGATCGCTTCATCTCCCAATGTCTGCTGGATGGAGATCTGCAAAGCCTCATCACGAGATAGATCGCGCGTCACCATCAGCTTCGTTGCAAAGCGGGCAATGTTGATTCCGTCACGGACTGTGTATCGCTCTTCCGCCGCGTGCGCCAGCTGAAGGAAATCCGTGACGTACTGCAAAATCTTGTCTTCGCCAAACGGCAGGTTGGCTTTCAGGATCATGTACTCTTCTTCGCGCTCCGGAAAATCGAGCTGAATCTGCGGCTGCAGGCGAGAGTGGATGTACTCGGGCAAATCAAATGTCGACGCATCGTCATTCATCGTGGCTACCATCCTGAAGTTCGGGTGAGCCTTGATCTTGATACCCGCGACGATCGACTCCACATAGCGCCGGTTGTCGAGCAATGGCGCCAGACTCGCCCAGCTCTTCTCCGACATGCGGTTGCCTTCATCGACGATCGCCACCGCGCCCCGTATCATCGCGGTCACCAGCGGGCTCGCCACATAACGCAGCATGCCCTCGCCCTCGATCACGGGTGTCACCAACAAGTCCTCAGGCCGCGTGTCGATGGTGGCTTGCAGGATGTATACGTCGCGCCCGAGCCGTTTTGCCGCCGCATAGGCCATCGTCGTCTTGCCCACCCCGGGCTTGCCGAGAAGTCGCGGGCTCATCGGAAGGTCGGACGCATCCACCACGTGCCAAGCCGCGAGGAGCTGCCGCATCACTTCTTCCTGGCCAACCCACTTCACGGGCAGCTCGTCAGGATGGGCCAAATGGAGGACAACTCCCTCGATCTCGTATGTCATATCTGCAACCAGTTTAGGAGATCTGGCGCTCACGCCCAGCTTCGCGCAGAATAGATGGATCAATGAAGTACGGAATCTTCGGCGCGAGCGGTGCCGTTGGGCAAGCCCTCGGATTCGAAATGCCGCCAGGCACACGCTTTGCGGTTGTCGGACGCTCTGAAGACCGTCTGCGGCGGGAGTTCAGCCGCTTCGAGCCAAATGTCGAGTACCGGGTGGCTGATCTCTCAGATCCAGATGCTGCCAGGAAAGCCGCGGAAGGTATTGAGACCCTGATCTACACGGTCGGCGTTCCTTATACCCAGTTCGAGATGCACCCCAGATTGACCCGTGTCGCGCTCGAAGCCGCGGCCAGTGCGGGCGTGCAAAGGTATGTTCACGTCAGCACCGTCTATCCATATGGGCGGCCGCAGAAGACGCGAGTCGATGAATTCCATCCGCGCGAGCCACACACCTTCAAGGGCCGCATGCGGAAGGAGCAGGAAGACCTGGTGCTGGCCGCGAATGGACGCGACGGCATGAGGACAACGCTGGTGCGTCCGCCGGACTTCTACGGACCCCGAGTGGAAGCCAGCTTCGTGAAATCCATCTTCGACGCGGCCATGTCCGGTGGTCGAGCGAAAGTCATCGGACCGATCGACACTCCGCACGAGTTCATCTTCGTCCCCGACCTTGCACGAGTGATTCTTGCATTGGCCGACAAGCCGGATGCCTACGGACAGCCGTGGAACATCGCCGGCCCTCGCCCGACCACGACGCGAGAATTCGCCAAGCTGGTGTACGGCGCACTGGGCAAGAAACCCAAGTTGATGGTCGCGGGCGGGCTGATGCTCCGA
>DASQVJ010000502.1:0-8496 GCA_035640835.1 Bryobacteraceae bacterium | reverse complement strand
GAGGACTGGCGTGGGCGATGTGTGGATTCGCAGAACAGCTCGAGTTTCTGCGGACAGTGTCAGACGAGGAACTCGAGAAGTTCGGGGGACGAGACGCGGTCGAAGGAGAGTTTCGAGAAGCGGCGCAGGCCACTTGCGATTTCTATATCGAGAACTCGGCGCTGGACGGGATTCCTTACTGGGATACAGGAGCTCCTGGCCTGACAGAGCTCGGCGATTGGCGCGCGCGACCTGCGGATCCATTCAACGACTTTGAGCCTGTGGACAGCTCGGCCGCGGCAATCGGTGCCCAGGGTTTGCTGCGGCTCGGTCGTTACTTGAACAACGAGCAGTATTGGCAGGCCGGACTCACAGTTGCTCGAACGGTGCTCAGCGAGCCGTATCTGAGCACGGGTCCGGCGCATCAGGGGCTCATTCTGCACGCGATCTATCATCGTCCGAATGGATGGGACCACGTTCCGGAAGGCGCGAAGACTCCTCGGGGCGAGGCTTGCATGTGGGGCGACTATCACGCGCTCGAGCTCGGTCTCTATCTTCAGCGCATAATCGAACAGAAACCGTATCTCACGTTTTGGAGCAGTGTTGCATGATCATCGCAGACCTAGGCCAGATTGCCGGGCGCACGTACCCGGCTCGTAGACGGACGCAGAACCTGGTGGGCGGCGCGAGCCCGATCCAAGCGACTCAATTTTCGATGGGCAATGTAACCCTTGAACCGAATGGTGGGCAAGTTCCGTGGCACAACCAGGAACAGGAAGAGATTTACTTCATCGTGGAAGGCACGGCGGAGATGTGCCTCGGAGAAGAACGGCAGGTCCTGCAGAGCGGCCAGGCAGTCTACATCCCATCAGGTGTTTTTCATCAGCTCACGAATGTGGGCGACACGCCTTGCCGAATGATCTACTGCTACGGGCCCGCCGGGGATGTTGCGCATTGGCGTCAGGAGTTGGATGGCACGCTGCCTCGTGCGGGTGTCGAGGCGCCGCCGCTTCCGGCCGGAGCGCAGCCGCAGTGCACCACTAAGCCGTAGTTCAAGGAGACGAATGAGCGGACTGAAGACCCACTCGGTGGGCATCATCATGAACGGCGTCACGGGTCGCATGGGATTGAACCAGCACCTGCGCCGTTCGATTTACGCGATCATGCAGCAAGGCGGATTGCGTGTGGACGATGAGGTGATCATGCCTCGTCCGTTGCTCATCGGGCGCAATGCGGCAAAGCTGGAAGAGATCTCGAAGGAGTGTGGCGGACTTCCGTTCTCGACAAATCTGGAAGCTGCTTTGGCAGACCCCAGCTACTCGATTTACTTCGATGCTCAGACGACGGACCGGCGGGCGCCGAGCGTGAAGCAGGCGGTCGCGGCGGGCAAGCACATCTATTGCGAGAAGCCGACGGCCGACAGCTTATCGACTGCAATCGAGTTGTGTGCCGTGGCCGAGTCTGCGGGCGTGAAGCATGGTGTGGTGCAGGACAAGCTGTGGCTCCCCGGCATGTTGAAGCTGAAGACGCTCATCGACACCGGGTTCTTCGGTCGGATCCTCTCCATCCGAGGCGAGTTCGGCTACTGGGTGTTCGAGGGTGATGTTGTACCGGCGCAAAGACCGTCGTGGAACTATCGCAAGGAAGACGGTGGCGGGATCATCGTCGACATGCTGTGCCATTGGCGCTACGTGCTCGATGAGATCTTTGGAAAAGTGAAGGCTGTGTCGTGCCTTGGCGCGATTCATGTTCCGCAAAGGTGGGATGAGCAGGGCCGTCCGTATGCTTGCACCGCGGACGACTCGGCGTATGCGACGTTCGAACTCGAAGGCGGGATCATCGCGCACTTCAACTCCTCGTGGACCGTGCGTGTGCGGCGCGACGATCTGCTGACCTTGCAGGTGGACGGCACGAGGGGCTCCGCTGTCGCAGGCTTGCGACATTGCTGGGTCCAGCCATACGGTGCGACACCAAGGCCTGTGTGGAATCCGGATATCGAGCAGCCAATCAATTTCTTCGAGAGTTGGCAGAAGCTGCCGGAGCAACAGTTCTATGACAACGCGTTCAAGAAGCAGTGGGAGCTGTTCCTGCTGCACGTGGTGAAGGATGCCCCGTTTCCTTGGACTTTACGCGCAGGCGCCAAGGGTGTGCAGCTTGCGGAGAAGGGGCTCGAGTCCTGGGAGAAGCGTCATTGGGTGGATGTGCCGGAGTTGGGATAACGTCCCAGTCTCTGGTAATACGGACGACGGTTAACGAAAGTATTCACGTGACCTGAATCGGCTCGCTTTTTCGCCTTGATTAGAAGGCGGGGCGAGAAGGTGTAATGGAGTGTCGTCGAACTCGTTCCGTTCACAAAACCGAATTCCTGACCGATTTATAACTTGTGGGGGTCACATGAGCGTCAGCGTGTCGATGCGATTGCAATGGATTGTCTCAGCGGTCGCGCTATTTGCAACAGTTGTTTCGGCAGCCGATGATCGAGCCGTTAAAGCATACAAACCCAAGCTCGCCGAAGTGAAGGCACAGCGCGGGAGCAAGAATGCGCTCCCAAGCTCGCGCGCGCAGTTGGGTCCCACGAAAGAGTTCTGGCTGAGTCCGGTTTCCAGCGGGGAACTGTCGAGTGCCCGGCCGAAAGCGGGTCTGACGCTCGCATCCGTTCACCGGTCAGGTGTTGAGGAGATGCTGACTCGTGGTGAATGGGTTGCGTTACCCGCGGGACGAAAGGCATTTCGAGCATCCGTGCGATCTCCAGGAGCGAAGGGGATACGGGTACATTTTCAGGACTTCGCCGTGGGCGAGGGCAAGGTGTGGCTGCATAACGGCGAGCTGGAAAGCACTCCAGTCGGGCCATACACGGCGAAGGGACCCTTCGGCGACGGCGATTTCTGGTCGGAAGTTGTGTTCGGAGAAGCGCTTGTGATCGAGTACGAGCCCGACGCGAGCGCCCGCCAAGAGTTGCCGTTCCAGGTGGCTGAGCTCAGTCATGTTTTGATCAATCTTGTGCCGGAGAAGCGCGTCGTCCCCGCAGCGTCGCTCGCTTCGCCTGGCGAGTTCGAGGGCCCGGCGGCGACTCTGCCGGATGCAAAGATCCTGCGCGCCGCAACCACCGAGGGTCGATCAGCGGCGTTGAGCTGCCATCTGGACGTGACCTGTTATCCACAATGGGCGGACGCAGCGAAGTCCGTTGCCCGCTACCTCTTTGAAACCGATGGCGGCGGAGCGTTGTGCACGGGTGCGCTGGTTAATACGAGGAATTCCAGCGGGAAGCTCTATTTCCTTACCGCGGACCACTGTGTGAGCTCAAACGCTGAAGCCCGGTCAGTGCAGACCTTTTGGATGTATCAAACATCGACCTGCGACGGACCTGCGCCGTCGCTACGAAACGCACAGACTCGATTGGGAGCGACACTGCTCACAAACGGCGGTGGAGCTTTAGGCGACTACTCGCTATTAGAGCTTCTCGAGGCGCCGGACGGAGTGGTTTTCGCGGGTTGGAACCCCTCGGAGCATCCCATCGGGGCGGCCGTGACAGGCATCCATCACCCCACAGGTGATTACAAGAGGATCAGCTTCGGATCGCGAAGCGAGGCGATACAGCAGCGAGGCCTTCCCCAAGAGACGTTCTACACCATCACATGGAACAGAGGCATTACGGAGGGTGGTTCCTCGGGTTCGCCAATCTTCAACGACAACGGCCAGATCGTCGGCACTCTCACCGGCGGACCTCGCCCGCCGCAAGGCCAAACGGAATGCGATCTCCGGCCGGCCTTTGACTGGTATGGGCGTTTCTCGGCGGCGTACCCGGCAATTCAGAGCTATCTGGAAGAGCGCCAAGTAGGGCCGACGCCGCCACCGAGCGGCAATGTTGGAACGGCGCTGAACAACAATACACCTCGTGCGTTTGCATTCGGACCTGTCGAGACAGCGACGTTGTTTGGCGGCGAGAATGTCTTTCGAATTGAGGTCCCGCAAGGTGCAACCCGGCTCGAGATTCGCGTCAGGACGCAAACTCCGAACGCGGATATCGATCTTTACGTAAGGCGAGAATCACCACCCTCCGTTGCGAACCAGCGCGTGCAGGCTGACTTCGGTTCGAGTAGTGATTCGGGCGATGAGACCGTTGTAATTACGCCAACTTCCACTCCAGGACTTCAGGCCGGCACCTACTACATCGCTCTCGCGCTGTTTACACCCGGCGTGCGCGCCGAGGGCACTGTCACAGCGATCGTCTCGACGGGCAGCACGCCTCCCCCGACGGGAGGCGGGCAGACGCTGACGTCAGGCGCATCGCGCAACTGGACCTTCGGTCCTGTGGATGCCCCCACGCTGTTCGGCGGCGATAACGCCTTCCGGATCGATGTGCCACAGGGTGCGACTCGGCTGGAGATTCGATTGGCCACGTCCACTTCGGGCGCGGATGCAGATCTGTTCGTGCGCTTTGGTCAGGCCCCGGGAGTCGTCGACGGGCAAGTGCAAGCGGACTTCTCCTCTGCGGGAGATACCGGCGATGAGACCATCGTGATCACACCGTCGAGCAACCCGCCGTTAAGGGCCGGCACGTATTACATCGCAATAGCGCTCTTCACACGGGGGATACGAGCCCAAGGCACGCTGGTCGCGACACTTACTGGCTCCGATGGTTCAAACACGACCGCGACACAGCTCGTCTCAGGAGCCGCACAGAGGTTTACGTTGGATCCCGTTGCGGGACCGGCGCTGGTGCGGACGCCTTCTTTCCGAATCACCGTGCCGCAAGGAGCGTCTCGCTTGCGCATCGCATTGCGAACTTCCACGCCTGACGCAGATCTCGATCTTCATGTACGGCTCGAGCGGCCACCAGAGGTTTCAGATGGACGGGTCGTGGCCGATCACAGTTCCCAAGGTGCTGCGGGCGACGAGGATATCGCCATTGACGCGGGCACGACACCGCCGTTGAGAGCCGGCACTTACTTCGTCTCGCTTGCGGTCTTTACTGCGGGCCGACAAATCGAAGGTACAGTGACAGCGTTTGTCGATACAGCCTCGACTGCTCCACCAGCGAGACCGACCGTGCTGACCTCCGGCGCGCCGGCCAGCTTCGCCTATCCCGCGAGATCATCACCCACGCTGTTCACCGGCAACTACGGGTTCCGTGTCGAGGTGCCTGAGGGCGCAACCAGCCTGACCGTGCGGTTGAGCACGGTGACTCCCCGAGCGGATCTGGATCTCTACATTCGGCGAGGCGAGGACGTTGCTCTGGTGGACGGAGACGTAGTGGCGGATGTCATCTCCGAGGGCCCGACGGGTGTTGAGACGATCACGATCAGCCGGACCACAACACCGGCGCTTCAGAGCGGGACTTACTACATCGGCGTTGGTGTGTTCGCGCCGAACACGGAGATCACGGGAACCATTACCGCGACGGTGGAAAGGGCCCCCACTGGTGCTGGGCCGAGCGGGGCGAGTGTTTTGACTCCGGGTCAGGTGGCGCGCTGGTCCCTGGAGGCGGTCACGAGGCCAACCCTGTTCAATGCAACCCCGTTCCGCGTGGACGTGGACAATATCTCGCGTTTGGAAATTCAGCTAACCACGGATACCCCTGGCGCTGACGTTGATCTCCACGTACGCTACGGTGCGCCGCCGGAAGTGCAGAACGGCCGAGTGATAGCCGATGCATCATCGACGGGTCTAACAGGCAACGAGGTGGTGACCCTGAGCTCGGGATCCCGTTCTGGGCTGCGCTCCGGGACGTATTGGATCGCGCTTGCCGTCCATACGACGGGTATGGCAACTGAGGGAACCCTTCTCGCGACGACAACCGGAGCGGCTCCGCAGTCGGAGAGCAGCCTCAAGCGACGCAGCTTGGGAGCGGGTGAGGCATCGTCGAACGAAGCTTTGATCAAACAGTCGGAAATTCCTTTGAAGAAGGCCGATGGCATGACCCAGGAAGCCCTCGGAGACGAACTACTCCTGAAGGACAAGTTGCAAGCGCAACGCGAGTGAGCGTGCCTTCATCGGGATGCGCTTGAAGGGTGGCTCGTTGCGACGATGCCTTGCCGGGTGATGACCATGGACGTCGTTGTCACCACCAGGCTGATGCAAACCACGACAAGTACGGCACGGAGATCGTCGTGGCTTATAGAGCGGGTCGGCCGGAATCAGAATGCCAGGCGCAGCCCGAAGCGCAAAGTGCGCTGGGTTTGGTTCGCGGCTGTAATCCTCATGAAGTTTGATGGTGTACCGATGTTCGAGTTTGGGTTCTGTAGCTGTGGCGTATTGGTCACGTTGAGACCCTCCGCTCGAAACTGCAGGTTCATCCTCTCGGTCAACGTGAATGCGCGGAAAACACTGCTATTCATGTTGAAGAACCCCGGCCCCCGTAGGTTGTAAAGACCCATGTTGCCGAAGCGAGCCTCGCGAACCGCTGCAAACGAGCTCGGGTCGTAGTATGGGCTATCCAGCCCGACACCATCGAGTTTTCTAGCCGGCGCAATCTGATCCGCGACTTGGACGTTCCCCGGTGCGTTCAAGGAAGCGCCGTCCGCGAGCACCGAAAAGGGATTTCCGGACACAGCGGCGATGGACGAATTAAGCTGCCAGTTGCCCAAGATTGCTGAGGCGATTCCGGAGTTCAGCATCGACTTCCCGCGTCCGAATGGCAGTTCGTAGGTAAAGGCAGTCTGGAATACGTGTGTCCGATCGAATGCAGCCAAAGACTTGTTGCGATAGAACTCCGATGGAACGTAGAAGGCGAAGCGATTGTCCGAGTTGCCGCCAGACGTGCCCAAACCACTTTGGTTGTTCGCGTCATTTGGAACCGTGCTGATACTCTTCGACCAGGTATAAGACGCGGTCATGAAGAATCCTTGAGCGAACCGTCGGCTCAAGTTCGTCTGCCAACCCTCATAGCGTTGATAGCCCATCGGAATGTAGAAATTCCGATCTACGCCGACTCCGAACCGCGGTTGCAGCGGCCGTCCGGCGTTGCCGGCACCCGCTACCAACCCGGCGTTACCGTTGAAGTAAGTGACTCCTTGGCGGATGGAACGTGTGCCGACGTAACCTGTCTGCAGGACGAAGCCGGCTCCGAGCTCCCGCTGCACAGTGAAGTTGAATGACTGAATGTAGCCGCGCCGGAAGTCCCCTGCCTGGAGCGAGTTTGTTGTAAACGTGTTCGGAATATCAATAATGCCGCTCGAGAGGTCCGGGAATCGCGCGGCAGGTATGCCCGTCGCCAACGATCCGGCAAATCCGAATCCGGTCGCGATGTACTCATCCACAAGCACCGCTGGGAACGGACTGCGCAAAGGCCGGCTGAGCGGGTATGGATCGTTGGTGATGCCATAGCCGGCACGAATCACTGTTTTTTCATTGAAGCGATACGCGAGACCGATCCGTGGCGCGTACATCAATGTCGCCGCGTTTGTACCAGCATCACGAGGAACATTGCCACGGCCGCCAATCAACACCTTGTTGGTCTCCGGGTCATAGCGCTCGATACCAAATTCGCCACGATTCATGATCGGGAAATGTTCGAAACGCATCCCGATATTCACGCTTAGCTTTCGGGTTGCCTGCCAGTTGTCGCGAACATAGTAGCCCTGCTGGAATTCGCGCGTGGCCATCGGATCATAGAATTGATACGCCTTACCCATTTCCTGCGGCAGGCCCAGCAGAAATGCCGCATAGGCGTTGTATTGATTCGCGGCCGCACCGCCGTTGAGGCCCGTAACACCGGGCCGGAAGTTGAATCGGCCACGAGGCGACCAGTTATTCAGCTCGGGCTGCCAGTGATTCATCTGGTGATTAATTAAATCGATGCCGAAACGGATGTTGTGCGCTCCCTTGGTCCAATTGAGATTCGCGACGTACGTGTAGACGCGGTCGTTGCGGACGACCGGACTCCAATTGTTCGGGTTACCCACGGTGGTATATCCAGTGATGTCGAAGATCGGAAAGCCGCTTTGGCGAATGTCGGAACCGTTCGTGCCGGGAATGCGCAGCACATCCGAACCGATATTCTGTCCATAGTCCGGACCGACCGTATCGTGATGCATCAGCGTCCCGCCGAAGTTGCCATCCAAGAGCACCGTCGGAGTGATGACGTAGCTGACACCGACACTGAAGACATCGGTCTTATTGTTGCCAGTGCCGATACCTGCATCACCTGCGGAGCCGCGGGGATAGGCCCCGAGCGCGTCACCCAACGGCGCGGTCGCCGTGACTGGGGCGAGCATGACGCTGTACTTGCCGAAGACATTCGTTTTTGTGTTCGGCGTCCAATTGACCTTCGCATCCACCATGTCGCGTCTGAAGTAATAAGGAGCCGATGCAAAGAAATTTGCCGTCTGTCCGGTCCCTGTATTGGGCAGCGGAATCAGGTTTTGGACCGCACGTGCCGCGGGGCTTATTCGGTTCTCCGGGATGGTATTCCCCGCGAAGGGAGTCCGATCCCGGCCCTGAGCATCGCCCGTTGACGGATCATAGATCGTTGTCAACCCGCTGAAATTACCGCTGCGCACCTGCGCTGTCGGGACA